>DASVFT010000137.1:0-3095 GCA_036379935.1 Solirubrobacteraceae bacterium
GGCATCGGCGGTCGCGGGTAGTCGTCCTCCTGGCGGCGCGTGGGGACCTTCAGCGGCGGGCCGTCGGGCTCGAAGATCCGGCGGGTGCGCTGCTGGGGCGCGGCGGCACCCGGGGCGGCAGCACGAGGCGCGCCCGCGCGCTGGGGCTGTCCCTCGCGGGCGGCGGCTGCACGCGGCGGCGCGGACGTTGCGGCGCGCTGCTGAGTGGTGGCGGCGCGCGCGGCCGGCTTGGCCGGCGCGGAGCCGTTGTCGCCGAGCGCGCGGAGGGCGTCGGCCTCCTCCACCGTCGAGGCGGCGGCCGTCACGTCGATCCCCGCGGCGCGCAGCTTCGTGAGCACGTCCGCACTGGACATGCCCTGCTCCTTCGCGATCTCGTGCACGCGCTTCTTGGCCATCAGTCACATCGATTCTACGAGGTCATCGCCCACCGACACCATGCGGCGGAAGGCGCGGGGGAAGGCGCGACGGTCGATCGCCACGCGCGCGCACGCCGCGTCGCACACGTAGGCACCCCGGCCGGGGAGCGTCGCGCCGGGATCGGCGACGACGCGGTCGCCGACGACCGCCACGCGGCGCAGGGCCGACTTGGGCGCGCGCCGGCCGCAGGCTACGCAGCGGCGCTCGGGCGCCGCTATGAGGTCGACTCCTCGGCCGCCTCGCCTTCGGCGGGGCCATCCGCCGCGAGCGCCTCGGGCTCCGACGCCTCCGGGGCCGGCTCGAGCGCCTCCTCGACGAGGCCGTCGTTGGCCACCTCGGGCGCCGGGGCGCCTTCGGCCAGGGCCTCCGCGGCCACGGCCTCGTCGACCTCCCCGTTCTCCACGAGCGCCTCCTCGCCGAGCTCCTCGGGCGGCGCGCCCGCGACGTACACCGTGCCGGTGCCCTCGAGCGCCTGGTGGCTCTCCAGGCCGCAGAAGCGCGAGCCTGGCAGCGCGGCGTTGGGGCACCGCCGGCCGTTGCCGAGGATCGCGGCGCAGCGTCCGCCGGTCTCCTCCTCGGGGTAGTTGCCGTCGGGCTCCTCGGTGGCGAACTCCGTCTCGGACTTGATGTCGATGCGCCAGCCCGTGAGGCGCGCAGCCAGACGCGCGTTCTGGCCCTCGCGGCCGATGGCGAGCGAGAGCTGGTCGTCGGGCACGACGACGGTGGCCTGCCGTGCGTCGTCATCGACGAGGACCTCGCGGACGCGCGCGGGCGAGAGCGCCTTGGCCACGAAGCGGGCGGGCTCGTCGTTGTAGGGGATGATGTCGATCTTCTCGCCGCGCAGCTCGGAGACGACCATCCGCACGCGCGAGCCACGAGGGCCGACGCAGGCGCCGACCGGGTCGACGCCGTCGGCGTAGGACACGACCGCGATCTTCGAGCGGTAGCCGGGCTCGCGCGCGACGTTGGCGATCTCGACCAGGCCGTCGGCGATCGCGGGGACCTCGAGCTCGAAGAGCTTCTTGATGAGCTCGGGATCGCGGCGCGAGACGATGATCGACGGTCCCTTGGTCGAGGGCGAGACCTCCTTGATGACCGCCTTGATGCGCTGGGAGTGGTCGTAGCGCTCGCCGTCGACCTGCTCGGACTTCGGCAGCAGCGCCTCGACGCGCTCGCGCAGCTGGACCAGCGTGTAGCGCGAGTCGGACTGCTGGACGATGCCGGTGATCAGCTCGCCGACGCGGTCGCGGTACTCCTCGAACATCATGTCGCGCTCGGCCTCGCGGATGCGCTGGAGGATCACCTGCTTGGCCGTCTGCGCGGCGATGCGCCCGAAGTCGTCGGGCGTGACGTCGCGCTCGTCGATCTGATCGCGGTACTCCTCGAACTTGGCGGGGTCGATCTCGGGGTCCTGCGGCTCCACCGGCTCGCCGGTCTCCGGGTCGATGTAGGTCCCCTCGTCGATGGTCTCGACGATCAGATGGGCCTCCAGCCGCTCCGGCACGATGAGCTCGATGACCCGGTAGTCCCCGGTCTCGGGATCCATCTCGACGCGGGCGTACTTGGCCGCGCCGGGCTGCTTCTTGTAGGCCGACAGCAGGGCGTCTTCGAGCGCGTGGACGAGTCGATCCGGGGCGATCCCCTTCTCGACGGCGAGCGCCTTCATGGCCTCAACGATCTCTCGTGACATGTCGGTACTACTCCTCGACGAGGTTGGATCGGTGGATGTCGGCGTACGGGATGGAGACGAGGGTCGGGGGAGAGCCTTCCGCGGCGATCGTCACCTCCGCGTCGGTCGCGCCGACCAGCTCGCCCGTGAAGGACGTGTGGCCGTCGCGCGCGTCGCGCGTGCGCACGCGGGCGCGCCGGCCCAGGAAGCGCCGGAAGTGGTCGGGCTTGGTCAGCGGGCGCTTGCGGCCCGGCGAGGAGACCTCGAGCGCGTAGTGCTCGCGGACCTCGGGGAGCAGGTGGGTGACGCGCTCGCACAGGCCGAGCGAGACGCCCTCCGGGTGGTCGATGAAGAGGCGCAGCGTGCTGCCGCCGACGACCTCGGCCAGGAGGACCTCGACGTCCGGCGCCGCCTCCGCGAGACGGGCCTCTATGTCGGCCTGCAGGCTGGTCATCTTCCTCCCTTCGTGACAACAAAAAAGCGGGCGCGCGCCCGCTTTCAAACTTCACCGGCCGGGGGCCGGCCCCGAAAGCTGTACGGATGAAGATAGCACCGTGGAGCGGCCCGTGGCCGGCTCCGGAGGGTGCGCCTGTGGCGGCCCGCGGCGTTCGGCCGAAGGCCGTCGCCGGGGCCTTTGATCAGGCCGCGCGGCGCCGGGCCTGGCCCAGGTACTGGCGGTAGTCGGCGCGCTCCGGGCGCAGGCTGGTGGCCAGCGCCAGCGGCTTGCGCGCCTCCGCGTGACGGCCCTGGAGCTGGAGCGAGCGACCGAGGCAGAAGAGGGCGAAGTCGTTGGTCGGCGCGCGCTCGACGACGGCCTCGAACTCCGCCGCCGCCTCGCGATAGCGGCGCGCGAAGAACAGCGCGCGGCCCAGGGCCTCGCGGACCGAGGCCTTGTCCGGCTCCAGGTCGCGGGCACGCGCCAGCGGCACGACGGCGGCGTGATAGTCGCCGTGGTCGAGCAGCCGGGTTCCGCTCATGTAGAGGTCGTACGCGTTGTCCACTACGTCTC
>DASVFT010000138.1:0-34291 GCA_036379935.1 Solirubrobacteraceae bacterium
GCCCGGCGAACAGGCCGATGGCCTGGATGACCGCGAGCTTGCTCGGGTCGGCGCCGGCGTCGGCCACCAGGTCGCGGTCGAGCTTGACGTAGTCGGGGCGCAGCCGCACGACGTTCTCGAGGCTGGCGTGGCCGGCTCCGGCGTCGTCGACGGCGACGGCGGCGCCCGCGTCGCGCGCACGTCCGAGGGCGGCGGCCAGCTCGGGGTAGTCGTCCACGCGGCGGCGCTCGGTGACCTCGAGGACGATCTGGCTCAGGCCCCCCGGAGCGGCGTCGAGGACCGCGCGCACCTGCGGGCTGACCAGCGCGGCCGGCGAGACGTTGATCGACAGCCGCTTGCCGCGCGGCAGCTGCTCGCGGGCGGCGAGGCCGGCCTCGACGAGGCGCGCCTCGAGCTCGGCGGCCAGGCCGTGGCGTTCGGCGGCGGCCAGCCAGCTCAGCGGCGACCCGGCGGGGTCGTCGCCGAACCGCGCCAGCATCTCGAAGCCCCACACCGCCGCGTGGCGCAGGTCGACGATCGGCTGGAAGACCGGTCGGATCAGGCTGGGGTCGGCGAGGACGGCCTCGATCGCGCTCCGGCTGCCGGCGTCCGTCTTGGTGAACGCGTCCACCACCGAGGTGATCGGCACGCCCGGGCCAAAGCTGATCTCGGGCGACGAGCGGTGGATCCCGCACGACGACGGGACCGAATCAGAAGACGGGCGTCTCCGTGTAGGAGCCGAAGACCTCCTGCAGCGCCTCGACGATCTCGCCCTCGGTGGCGCGCGCGCGGGCGGCGTCGATGAGCAGCGGCATGAGGTTGCGGTCCTCGTGCGCGGCGGCCTCCTTGAGGGCGGCGAGCGCGGCCTGCGTCGCCTGGCCGTCGCGCCGCGCGCGCGAAGCCTGCACCCGGCCGATCTGCTTGCCCTCGAGCGCGGGGTCGATGCGCAGGATCTCCATCGGCTGCTCGTCGTCCTGGCGGTACTCGTTGACGCCGACGACGATGCGCCGCCCCGCGTCGATCTCGTTCTGCAGGTCGAAGGCGGCGTCGGCGATCTCGCGCTGCGGGTAGTTCTGCTTGACCGCGGCCACCATGCCGCCGAGCTCGTCGATGGTGGCGAAGTACGCGTAGGCCTGGCGCTCGAGCTCGTCGGTGAGGGCCTCGACGAAGTAGGCGCCGCCGAGCGGGTCGATCGTGTTCGCGACGCCGGTCTCGTGGGCGATGATCTGCTGCGTGCGCAGGGCGATGCGCACGGCCTCCTCGGTCGGCAGCGCGAGCGCCTCGTCGTAGGAGTTGGTGTGCAGCGACTGCGTGCCGCCGAGGACCCCGGCCAGCGCCTCGATCGCCGTGCGGACGACGTTGTTCAACGGCTGCTGGGCGGTGAGGCTGACGCCCGCGGTCTGGGTGTGGAAGCGCATCAGCCACGAGCGCGGGTCCTTGGCCCCGAAGGTCTCGCGCAGCTCGCGCGCCCAGATCCGGCGCGCCGCGCGGTACTTGGCGATCTCCTCGAAGAAGTCGATCTGCGCGTTGAAGAAGAAGCTCAGGCGCGGTGCGAAGTCGTCGACGTCGAGGCCCCGTGCGACGGCCTGCTCGACGTAGCTGAGCCCGTCCTTGAGCGTGAAGGCCAGCTCCTGCGCGGCCGTCGAGCCGGCCTCGCGGATGTGGTAGCCCGAGATCGACACCGGGTGCCAACGCGGCATGTGCCGCGAGCACCACTCGATCATGTCGCCCAGCAGCCGCATGGCCGGGTCGATCGGGAAGCACCACTCCTTCTGGGCGATGTACTCCTTGAGGATGTCGGCCTGGATGGTGCCGGCGAGCCGCTCGGCGGGGACGCCCTGGTCCTCGGCCGCCACGACGTAGAAGGCGAGCATGATCGCCGCGGGCGCGTTGATCGTCATCGAGACCGAGACGTCGCCGAGCGGGATGCCGCGGAACAGCGTCTCCATGTCGTCGAGGGTGTCGATGGCCACGCCCTCGCGCCCCACCTCGCCCAGCGAGCGCGGGTGGTCGGAGTCGTGACCCATCAGCGACGGCATGTCGAAGGCGGTCGACAGCCCCGTCTGGCCATGGTCGAGCAGGTAGCGGAAGCGCTCGTTGGTCTCCTCGGCGGTGCCGAACCCGGCGAACTGGCGCATCGTCCACAGCCGGCCCCGGTACATCGACGGGTAGACGCCGCGCGTGAACGGATAGCCGCCGGGCAGCCCGATCTCCGCCGGCTCCGGCAGGTCGGCCTCCGTGTAGAGCGGCTTGACCTCCAGCCCGCTCAGGGTCGTGAAGGGGACGTCGCGCTCGCGCCCGAGCGCGTACGCCTCGCGCCACTCGGCCTCGGTGGTGGGGACTATGGGGGTGGTCGCAGCCATCGGTCGTGAGATAGTCGGACGTCCTCGTATTTCGGGACACGGATGGTACGGGGTGCCGAGGCCATCGTCTACGGTGCGAAGTCGCCGGCGTCCAGGCGCAGCTGGCGCAGGATGGTCGTCAGGCGCTCGAGGTCTCGCGGGGGCAGCGCGTCGATGCCGAAGCACTCGGCGTTGAGCACGTCGGTGGCCTTGCGCGCGGTCTCGCGGCCGGCATGGGTGATCTCGGCCAGCGTGGCGCGGCGGTCCTCGGCGTGGGGCACGCGCCGGACGAGCCCATCGGCCTCGAGCTTGTCGATGATGTTGGTCACCGAGGTGCGGTGCACCTGCAGGCGCTCGCCGATCTTGCCCAGCGGCAGCGCCCCCGCGCGCGTGAACGACAGCAGCATCAGCGCCTCGTAGCGCGGGAAGGTCAGGCCGTGAGGGCGCAGCAAGTCGTTGAGGCGCGCCATGAGGACCTGCTGGGCGCGCATGATCGAGGTCACGGCGGCCATGGCCCGCGAGGGCTCGGCCTCCCAGCGCGCCTCCCAGTGGCGCCGCGCCTCGGCGATCGGGTCCAGGCGCAGCGGGGTCATCCGGCGGGGTCCTCGCGCGCGGCCTCGCCGAGCAGGGCGCGGGCGATGACGAGGCGCTGGATCTCGCTCGTGCCCTCGTAGATCTCGGTGACCTTGGCGTCGCGGTAGTAGCGCTCGGCGGGGAACTCCCTGGTGTAGCCGTAGCCGCCGAGGACCTGGATCGCCTCGCCGGTCCAGTGGCGCGCGACGCGCGAGGCGAAGAGCTTGGCCTGCGCGCCCTCGACGCTGTGGGGGCGGCCGGCCTCCTTCAGGCGGGCGGCCCGCCACACGAGCGCACGGGCGGCCTCGATCTCGGTCTGCATGTCGGCGAGCTTCTGCTGGATGGCGCCGAAGCCGGCGATCGGGCGACCGAAGGCGCGGCGCTCGCGCGCGTAGCCCGAGGCGACGTCGAGCGCCGCCTGGGCGATCCCCACCGCCTGCGCGGCGATGCCGATGCGCCCGGCGTCGAGCGTCTGGAACGCGATGCGCAGGCCGGTGCCCTGCCCGCCCAGGCGCTCGCCCGGCGTGGACTCGAAGCTCAGATCAGCGGTCGACGAGGAGTTCAGCCCCATCTTCTCCTCCTCGCGCGTGACCTTGAAGCCAGGCGCGCCACGGCGCACCACGAAGGCCGACGGCCGGTCGGGATCGAGGGCGAAGACGAGGAAGCTGTGGGCATGCGAGCCGTTGGTCGTCCACTGCTTGGTCCCGGTGAGGTGCCCGTCCCGGGCGCGCGTGCGCATGGCCCCGGCGTCCGAACCGCTGCCCGACTCGGTCAGCGCGAAGGCCGCCAGCTCGTGGCCCTGGGCCAGCGGCGGCACCATCCGCTGCACCTGCTCGGGCGTGCCGTGGGCCAGGAGCGGCAGCGTGCCCGCGCTCGTGTGGACGGCGACGGTCACCCCGACGCCGGCATCGGCGCGCGAGAGCTCCTCGAGCACGAGCACGTAGGAGAGGAAGTCGGCGCCGGCGCCGCCGTGCTCCTCGGGCACGCAGACGCCCATGAGCCCCAGCTCGCCCAGCTGCGCGAAGACCTCGCGCGGGAACGTGTGCTCGCGATCCCAGCGCGACGCGTGCGGCGCGATCTCCTCGTCGGCGAAGCGCCGCGCCAGCTCGCGGATCTCGCGCTGCTCGTCGGACAGCTCGTGCAGGCTCACCGCGAGGGCTCACCCCCCGGATCCGCAGCGGCCACGGTCGAGCAGTGACGCGCTGTCATCGCCGCCGCCCCGCCACCGTGCGCGCGCCGGTGCCCACCAGCGCCGCGAGGGCCACCGCGCCGGCGGCCTTCAGCCGCCGCCCGAGCCGCTCGAAGCGCATGATCTCCCAGCCCTCCTCGCGCGCCACCCGCGCCAGCTCGGCGTCGGGATTGACGACCACCGGATGGCCGACGGCCCGCAGCATGGGCAGGTCGGACTCCGAGTCGGAGTACGCGTAGGAGGCGGTGAGGTCGATGCCCTCGGCGCCGGCCAGCTCGCGCATGGCCTGCGCCTTGCCCTCGCGGTAGGTGAACGGGCCGGCGGCGTGCCCGGTGTAGCGCCCGTCCACCACCTCCGAGCGTGCCCCCACGGCGCCGTCGAAGCTCAGCACGTGGGCGAGCATGCCGGCCATCTCCTGCGAGGCGGCGGTGCAGATGTAGACGGGGCGTCCGGCGTCCTGATGGGCGTGGGCCACGTCGAGCATCTGCGGGTACAGGCGCGGCAGGACGCCGGCGAGGACCTTGGGCGCCAGGCGCTGGAGGTCGACCACGCGCTGGCCGGCGATCATCTCGCCGACCTCACGGCGCACGCGGTCGGTGGCCGTATCGGTCGAGCCCTGCAGGCGGAACTTCAGGTTCTCCCACCCGTACCGGGCCATGCGCCGGCGCGTCAGCAGGCCGGCGCCGCGCGCGGCGCGCGCCCAGTGCAGGCCCGAGGACCCGGCCATCAGCGTGCGATCGAGATCGAAGAAGGCGGCGCCGCGCCCGCGCTCGGACGGGACGTGGGCGATCTCCTCCTGCGGGGTGACCTCGTGCGTCACGCCCCGTTGCCGTGTACCCGCAGGATGACCGCGTCGCCCTGCCCGCCGCCGCTGCAGATGGCCGCGCATCCCAAGCCGCCGCCGCGGCGGCGCAGCTCGTGCACGAGCGCGCCGAGGATGCGCGCGCCCGACGCGCCGATCGGGTGGCCGAGGGCCACGGCGCCGCCGTTGACGTTGACCCTGTCCTCGTCGATGCCCAGGAGCCTGATCGAGTGCAGGGTCACGGAGGCGAAGGCCTCGTTGATCTCCCAGAGGTCGATGTCCTGGGCCGAGAGCCCCGCCTTCCCAAGGGCCTTCTCCGCCGCGCGCGCGGGCGTGGTGGCCAGGTAGGCGAAGTCGTTGGCCGATTGCGCGTGGGCGACGACCTCGGCCAGCGGCTCCTTGCCGCGAGCGGACGCCCACGCGTCGCTGGCCAGGACCAGCGCGCCGCCACCGTCGTTGACGCCCGGCGAGTTGCCCGCGGTGTGCGAGCCCTCCTTGCCGATCAGCCCGGGGAGGGCGGCGAGCTTCTCCAGGGTGGTGTCGCGCCGCGGGCCCTCGTCGACCTCGACGACGGTGTCCGGGCGGGTGGGCCCTCTTCCCTTGACCGTGACGGGGACGATCTCCTCGGGCAGGCGGCCCTCGTCGGTGGCCGCCACCGCGCGCTCGTGCGAGCGCAGCGCCCAGCGGTCGAGATCGGGTCGCGTCAGCTCGAGCTCCCCGGCCACCTCCGTGGCCTCGTCGAACATCTGGCGTCCGCTGAACGGGTTGGTCAGGCCGTCGTGGACCATGGCGTCCAGGGCCTTGGCGTCGCCCATCCGGTAGCCGAAGCGCGCCTGCGGCAGCAGGTAGGGCGCACCGGACATCGACTCCATGCCGCCGCCCACGCCCACCTCGACGTCGCCGGCGCGGATGGCCTGGTCGAGCAGGACCGAGGCCCGCAGCCCCGAGGCGCAGACCTTGTTGATCGTCTCGCTCGAGACCTCCTTGGGGATGCCGGCTTTGACCTGGGCCTGGCGCGACGGGATCTGACCCTGGCCGGCCTGCAGCACCTGACCCATGACCACGTGCTGGACCTCGTCGGGCGCCACGTCGGCGCGTTCGAGCGCGGCCTGGATGGCCAGCGCGCCGAGCTCGGTGGCGTCGACGGTCGACAGGCCGCCGCCGAGCTTGCCGATGGGCGTGCGCGCGCTTGCCAGGATCACGGTCTTGGCCATAGACAGAAGGTATTGCACGGCATCGGCAGTACGCTGGCCGGCCGATGCGCGCTTCCGCTACCACCAACGCCCCCGCGGCGACCGACGCCGACACCGTTGCCATCGGAATCTTCGACGGCAAGGGCATCCCGCACGACCTCGAGGGAGCGCCGCTCACGGCGCTCGTCGAGAGCGGCGAAGCGCGGTCGACCTTCAAGCACCTTGCGCTGCACCACGGCGCGGGCCGGCGCTGGCTGCTGATCGGCCTCGGCGATCGCGACGCCTTCGACGCCGAGCGGGCACGGGTCGCCGCCTCGGTCGTCCACGCCCGCGCGCGCGAGCTCGGCGCGCGCGTGCTGTGCTGGGAGCTCCCCCACAAGGTGCCGGACGCGGTGGCCGGCGCGCTGGTCGAGGGCACGATCCTCGCCGGCTATCGCTTCGACCGCTACCGCGCGCGACCCGACGACGAGCCGCCGGCGCTCGAGGAGCTCATCGTGTCCGCACATCACGACGTGGCCGACGCCGTCCACCGCGGGGCGATCGGCGCGCGGGCGCAGAACCTCGCGCGCGAGCTGCAGGACACGCCGGCCAACGACCTGACACCGATGGCGCTGGCCGAGCGCGCCCGCGAGATCGACGGCGCCGAGGTCGAGGTCCACGGCCGCGAGTGGATGGCCGAGCAGGGCATGGGCGGCCTGCTGGCCGTGGCCCAGGGGTCGGATCACGAGCCGGCCTTCATCGTCGCGCGCTACGACGGCGGCGGAGGAGGACCGCTGCTCGCCCTCGTGGGCAAGGCGGTGACCCACGACACCGGCGGCCTGTCGATCAAGCCCGCGGCCGGGATGCACGAGATGAAGTTCGATATGTCCGGGGGCGCCGCCGTCCTGGGGGCGCTGCAGGCCATCGCCGCGCTCGGGCTGCCGGTGCGCGTCCTCGCCGTGGTCGGAGCCACCGAGAACACGATCAGCGGCTCGGCGATGAAGCCGGGGGACATCGTGCGTTCGATGACCGGGGTGACCATCGAGGTCAACAACACCGACGCCGAGGGGCGCCTGGTGCTGTGCGACTGCCTTGCCTACGCGGTCGCGCAGGGCGCCGAGCGGATCGTCGACCTCGCCACGCTGACCGGCGGCATCGTCACCGCGCTGGGCTCGACGTACGCCGGCCTCTTCGCCACCGACGAGGACTGGGCCGCCGCGGTCACCGCCGCGGGCGAGGCGGCGGGCGAGCTCGTGTGGCGGCTGCCGCTTCACCCCGAGTACGACGAGCAGATCAAGGGCCGCTACGCCGACATCGTCAACTCCGAGAGCCGCAAGGCCCACCCCATCCAGGGCGCCGCGTTCCTGCGGCGCTTCGTGGGCGACGTGCCGTGGGCCCATCTCGACATCGCCGGCACCGCGCACGACAACGGGCGCGCGTACGCGTCGAAGGGCGGGGCGGGCTGGGGCGTGCGGCTGCTGCTCGAGCTGGCCAGCGGCGTGCGCTGAGCTACAGGCCCTCGGGGTGGCGCGCGACGAAGCCCGCCGTGTCGCGCCCGCCGGCCTGCCAGCGCGTGGCCGAGCCGGCCAGGCCGCCGGTATCGAAGCGCAGGCCCGCGACCTCCATGAAGACGTGGCCGTCGTTGGCGTAGATCGTGATCCAGCGGCCCGGGCCAGCGGCGCCCCAGTGCGCCAGCTCGCCGGAGGTCAGCGGAGCGCCGAGCAGCCCGGCGCCGGCCAGCGCGAAGGAGACCGACCCCGAGCAGTCGTAGCCCACGGCCGACCACGAGCCGTGGCCACCGCCCCACAGGTAGGGCGTCTTGGCGATGACGTTGGCGGCCCGGATCACGTCGCGCACGATCGGCGGCGCGCCCTTCGGCGCGGCCGCACGCCCGTCGGCGAAGACGCGCGCGCGCGAGCCGACGACGAGGTCGTCCTGGGCGGCGAGAGCCTTGAGCTGGCGCAGCTCGCGCCGGATCTCGCCGTCGTCGGGGGCGCGTGAGGTGCTCGACGTGGCCGGAACCTCGGCCGGCGCGGCGACCCCGGCCTCGGGCTCGACCACCTGCGGGTGGACGCCGGCCGGCCGCGGCGTGGTGTCGGCGTTGGCGCTCGTCGCCGCCGACGACGAGCCGCCGAGGAGCTGCGGGTGCGCCGCCGCGACCACCGCGACCGCGAGCACGACGGCCAGCATCGCGCAGCCGATCAAGACGCGGCGTGCGTAGAGCGCGAGCTGCTCGGAGGCGGGTGCCATCAACCCGCTGATCGACCGGCTCAGCGCCTGCCTTGAGCTCCTCAATCGTGCGCGCAGCAGTCGTCGGTGGCGAAGCCCGTTCCACCGAGCGGCGACGCCACGCAGCAGCCCTCGCCGCGCCACGCCTCGGCGCCTTCGCGGACGGCCACGGCGGCGATGAGCAGGCCGACGGCGGGATCGAGCCACCAGGCGCCCGCAAGCGCGTTGCCGAGCAGGCCGAGCAGGAGGGCTCCGGCCAGATAGGCGCACAGCATGTTCTGGCGGCCTTCGCCGGCGGTCGCGGCCGAGCCCAGCTGGTCGGCCATGCGCTGCTTGGCGATGGCCAGCAGCGGCATGAGCGCGACCGACCCGACGGCCAGGCCTATGCCGACCCAGCTGGGGTCGGCGCGATCGCCGGCGACGAGCGCCTTCGTCGACTCGTACGCGACGTAGGGGGCGAGGAGGAAGAACTGCACGGCGACGAGGCGCTGGGCGCGCTGCTCGGCCGCGTGCGAGAACACCCGGTTGCCGGTGAAGCGCCAGATGATGATGACGCTGGCGAAGCCCTCGATGGCGGAGTCCAGACCGAAGCCGACGAGGGCGATCGAGCCGGCCGCGACACCGGCGGCGATCGCCACCGCTCCCTCGACCGTCATCCACCCCAGCGAGAGCCACGAGAGCAGCTTGACCCGCCGGGCCAGGCGCCCGTAGGTCTCGCGACTGATGGGCGCGGCCGGGCGCGTGATGGCGATGACGGGTTGCGTGGCCATCGCGCAGCGACCGTACCATCAGCTTCGTGCGGACCATCGACGACCTGCTCGAGGAAGCCCGGCGGCGCTTCACGCGGCTCGATCCCGGGCAGGCAAGCGAGGCGATCCGCGAAGGGGCGCTGCTGATTGACATCCGCTCGGAATCGCAGCGTGCGGCGGACGGCGTCGTGCCCGGGAGCGTCTTCGTGGCCCGCAACGTGCTGGAGTGGCGCTGCGATCCGAGCAGCGAGCATCGCGACCCGAGCATCGACGGACACGCGCGCCAGCTCATCCTCATGTGCAACGAGGGCTATCAGTCGAGCCTGGCCGCCGCCACGCTGCACGAGCTCGGCCTCACGCGCACGACCGACCTCGACGGCGGCTTCCAGGCCTGGCGCGCCGCGGGCCTGCCCGTGCAGGACGCCTGACCGCGCGGCTCGGCGACCGCCTGACCGCGCGGCTCGGCGGCCGCCGTGGACAATGCCCCGATGCACTTCGACCTGGATGACGACGCCGAGCTGCTGCGCCGGACGGTTCGAGACTTCGCCGAGCAGGAGATCGCGCCGGTGGCCGAGGAGCTCGATCGCGAGAAGCGCTTCCCCTACGAGATCGTGGCGCGGATGGGCGAGCTCGGGTGGATGGGGATCCCCTTCCCGGAGGAGGTCGGCGGGGCCGGCGGCACAACGCTCCAGTACGCGCTGGCGGTCGAGGAGCTCACGCGCGTGGACTCCAGCGTCGCGATCACGATGTGCGCGCACACGTCGCTGGGGACGCAGCCGATCTACCTCTTCGGCTCCGACGAGCAGAAGGCGGCGCTCCTCCCCGACCTGTGCGCGGGCGCCCGGCTGGGAGCATTCGGGCTGACCGAGCCCGAGGCCGGATCGGACGCCGGCAACACGCGCACGCGCGCGAATCTCGACGACGGCGAGTGGGTCATCAACGGCGCCAAGCAGTTCATCACCAACGCCGGCACCGACATCTCGGGCCACGTCTGCATCACGGCCCGCACCGGCGAGAACGAGATCTCCAACATCGTCGTCGCCAACGGCACGCCCGGCTACGAGCAGGGCGCGCCGTATCGCAAGATGGGCTGGAACGCGTCGGACACGCGGCCGCTGACCTTCACCGACTGCCGGGTGCCCGAGGAGAACCTGCTGGGCCCGCGCGGTCAGGGCTTCAAGCAGTTCCTGCACATCCTCGACATCGGGCGCATCGGCGTGGCGGCGATGGGCGTCGGGCTCGCGCAGGGGGCGCTCGACCAGGCGCTGGCCTACGCACGCGAGCGCCGCGCCTTCGGGAAGCCGATCGCGAAGTTCCAGGCCATCCAGGCGAAGCTGGCCGACATGGCCACCGAGATCGAGGCCGCGCGACTGCTCACCTACAAGGCCGCGTTCCTGAAGGACGAGGGCCGCAACTTCACCCTCACCGCCGCCCAGGCCAAGCTCAAGACGGGGCGCCTGGCCGTGCGCGCCAGCGAGGAGGCGGTGCAGATCCACGGTGGCTACGGCTACATCGAGGAGTACCCGGTGTGCCGCTTCTACCGCGACGCCAAGATCCTGACCATCGGCGAGGGCACCGACGAGGTCCAGCAGATGGTGATCGCCCGCGCGCTCGGCGCGTGAGCGACCGCCAGGCTCCGCGCCCCGGTGCGCCGCGCGACCCTCGTCTGGCTCCTGCTCTTCGCCGTGTACGCGGCGGGGGCGGGACTGCACGCGTCGCCGGGCGAGGACCTGAGCGCCCCCGAGGCGCACGCGCTCCTGCTCACGCGCTCGATCGTCGACGACGGCGATCTCGACCTCTCCGACGAGTACGGCGCGGCGGCCTGGCGCCCGTTCTACCGCGGCCAGCTGGTGCCCCTGACCGGCCCGCGCGAGCGCGGCCAGCTCGAGCCGCTCCCGGCCGGCTTCGCGCTGCTGTGCGCGCCCGCCTACGCGCTCGGCGGGCGGCTCGCGGTCGAGCTGTGGCTGGCGGCGCTGGCCGCGCTGGGCTACGTCGCGGCGGCGGCGATGGCGCGGCGGCTCGTCCCCGAGCCGTGGGCCACGCGCGGCGTGCTCGCCGTCGCGCTCTCGCCGCCGGCGGTGGTCGCCGCCACCACGATCGCTCCCGACGCCGTGGGCGCCGCCGCGCTGGCCGGCGCCGCCGCCCTGGCCCTGGCGGCGCGAGAGCGTCCGCTGGCCCGCTTGACGGCCTGGGCGGGCGCGCTGCTGGCGGTGCTCCCGTGGCTGGCGGTCAAGCTCGTCGCGCCGGGTGCGGTCGTCGCCGCCGCCGTCTGGCGCTGGCCCAGCCGTCGCCGGCGCGGCCTCGCCGGCCTCGTCGGCATCGAGGTCGCCGTCTTCTCGCTGGTCCTCTTCGTCTCGATCAACGACCGCCTCTACGGCGGCCTGACCCCCTACGCCGTCCTGCCCGCCGACGTCAGCCCCACCGGAGCCCATGGCGTGGCCGCCCACCTCGAGCGCTGGCCGCGCCTGCTGTGGCTGTGGGTCGGTCCGCCGCAGGGCCTCCTCCTCTGGGCCCCCGCCTGCGTGCTGGCCTTCGCCGGCCTCTGGCTCCTGGTCCGCTCGCGCCGAGAGCGCCTGGCCCGCGTCCTCGGCGACCAGGTCGACGTCGAGGTCACCGCCGCCTTCCTGGCCGCCGTCTGCGCGCCGGCCGTCGTCGTCGCGGCCTTCCTCGCCCCCACCATCGCCGGCCCCTGGTTCGCCGGCCACCAGCTCGTGGTCGTCCTCCCCCTGCTGGCCGCCCTCTCCGGCTGGGGCCTGCGCCGCTTCCCACGGATGGGAACCGCCCTCAGCGTACTCACGCTCGCCGCCACCCTGTGGGTCCTCGTCGCCGCGCGCATCGACCGCGACACCGCCGTCGCACCCCCACGCGGCGCCCTGCCCTGGACCCAGCACTAGCCGCCGCGGGCGCTGCGCCGCCTACCCCGGGGGGTCGTCGGCCCCGCGGACGTGCTTGAGCAGCAGCGTGTCGGCCACCTCCCAGAGGTGGGCGTCCATGGCGGCGACCGCAGCGCCCGGGTCGCCGGCCTCGACGGCGTGGAGGATCCGCCAATGGGCGGCCAGCGAGCGGTGGGGGCGCTGCGGCTGCGACAAGGACTCCTCGCGGATGCGGGCGATGTGCTCCTGCAGGGTCTCCATGAGCTGGGGGATCACGTTGTTGTGGGCGGCGGCGCAGAGCGCCTCGTGGAAGTCAGCGTCGGCCGCCGTGCCCAGCTTGCCCTCGTCGATCTCGCGCTCCATGTCCTCCAGGGCGCGGCGCGCGCGCTCGAGGTCGGCCTCGGTGCGGCGGCTGGCGGCGAGGCCGGCGATGAAGCGCTCGAGCGCCATCCGGGCCTCCATCGCCTCGGGCAGCCGGCGGTTCTGCTCCGCCAGGGCCACGGCGAGGCTCTGCACGGTCTGGTCGGGCTCGGTGGCGATGAGGTAGGCGCCCGCTCCGTGACGGATCTCGACCATGCCGAGCGCCTTGAGGGCCGTCAGCGCCTGGCGCAGCGAGGTGCGGCTGACCCCGAGCTGAGCGGCGAGCTCGCGCTCGGAGGGAAGCTGGTCGCCGGGGACGATGTCGCCGGACTCGACGAGCTGCTGGATGCGCTCGAGGATCTGCTTGTAGAGCGGCGTGCGCTCGATCGGGGCGAAGTGGCTGGCAAGCGAGCGTCGCGCTGACATGGCCGGTCCCGCGCCTCAGATCCCCAGGTAGGCCATGCGCACGCCCTCGTCGGAGCGCAGCTCGTCGCTGGTCCCGGAGGTCACCACCCGACCGGTCTCGAGGACATAGCCGCGATCGGCGATCTCGAGCGCCTCGTTGACGTTCTGCTCGACCAGCAGGACCGTGGTGCCGGCGTCGCGCACGCGCACGATCGCCTCGAAGACGGCCTCGACGAGAATGGGCGCCAGGCCCAGGCTCGGCTCGTCGAGCATGAGCAGCCTGGGGCGCGACATCAGCGCGCGGCCGATCGCCACCATCTGCTGCTCGCCGCCCGACAGGGTCCCGCACAGCTGCTGGCGCCGCTCGGCGAGCTTCGGAAACAGCTCCAGGACCCCGGACAGCGTCTGCGCCTGTCGCTCGCGCGCCCGGCGCGCGTAGGCGCCCAGGTCGAGCGCCTCGTGCACGGTGAGCTCCGGCCACAGCCTGCGTCCCTCGGGCACCTGGGCGATGCCCAGCTCGACGATCCGGTGCGCGGCCATCTCGTCGATCCGCGCGCCCTCGAACCTCACCTCACCATCCGCCGGCCGGATGAGCCGCGAGATCGTGTTGATCGTGGTCGTCTTGCCGGCGCCGTTGGAGCCGAGCAGCGTCACGATCTCGCCCTCGCGGACCTCGAAGCTCACGTCCTCGATGGCCAGCATCTCGCCGTAGAGCACGCGCAGGCTGCGCACCTCAAGCATCGCGCCCGCCTCCGTCCTCGAGCGCCTTCGCCGCGCGCCGGCCGAGGTAGGCCTCGACCACGGCGGGATCGCGGCTGACCGCCCGCGGCGTCCCCTGCGCGAGGAGCGCGCCGCCGTCGAGCACGAGGATCCGATCGGCCAGGCCCATGATCGCCTTCATCACGTGCTCGATCATGAGGATCGTCACGCCCTCGCGATTGAGCTCGCGGATGAGCTCGACGAGGCCGACCGACTCCTGCGGGTTGAGGCCCGCGACGACCTCGTCGAGCAGCAGCACGCGCGGGCCGGTCCCCAGGGCCCGCGCGATCTCCAGGCGCTTGCGCTGCGAGAGCGTGAGCTCCCCCGGAACGCGGTCGGCGACCGCGCCCAGCCCGCAACGCTCGAGCAGCGCAACGGCCTCGCCGCGCCGGTCGTCGACGCGGCGGTTGCCGAAGAGCAGGCCGACCTCGACGTTCTCGGCGGCGGTCAGGTTCAAGAACGGCTTGACCACCTGATGCGTGCGGGTGATCCCGTGCCGGACGACACGATGGGCGGGGCGCCCGGCGAGGTCGTGGCCCTCGAGCCTGATCTTGCCCGCGGTCGGACGCAGCGACCCCGCGATCATCGAGAACAGCGTGGTCTTGCCGGCCCCGTTGGGTCCGATGACGCCGAAGATCTCGCCCTCCTCGACCACGGCGCTGACGTCGTCGACGGCCACGAGCCCGCCGAACCGGCGCGTCACCCCCTCGAGCTCGAGCAACGGCACCGGCGCTCACCGCCGCCGCACGGCGCGCCGGACGCGCCGGCCCGCGCCGACGAGCCCGAGCGGCTCGACGAGGATGATCGTGACTACCAGCGCGCCGTAGATGCCCAGCGACAGCGCGGCGCTCAGATTCGCCTGAAGGGTCTCCTGAACGACGATGTAGACGAAGGCGCCGAGCACCGGCCCCCAGAGCGTACCGAGCCCACCGATGAGCGGGATCAGGATCAGGGCCACCGAGAGCTCGAAGCCGAAGACGTCGTTGGGCTCGATGAACTTCTGGACGCGGGCGTACCAGCCGCCGGCGAGCGCCACGAGGGCCGCGCTGGTGGCCAGCGCGAAGACCTGGTAGCGCGCCGGGTCGACGCCGACGTCGGACGCGGCGTCGACGTCGCCGCGGATCGCCGACAGGCCGACCCCGAACTTGGAGCGCTGGACGACGACGTGCGCGACGAAGGCAAGGATCGCCAGCAGCAGCGCGAGCTGATAGTCGCCGAAGGCCGAGGTCTGGCCGGTGTGGACCTGCAGGCCCGAGGCCCCGCCAGTGAAGCTCTCGAGGTTGAGCATGGCGATGCGCGTGGCCTCGCCGACGCCGATGGTGGCGATGGCGAAGTAGGGCCCGCGCAGGCGCAGGGTCGGATAGCCCCAGAGCACGCCGTAGACGGCGGCGGTCGCCGCTCCCATCACGAGCGCGGCCGCGAAGGGCACCCCCGCCCCCGCGGCGCGCGCCGTGATGTACGCCCCTGTCCCAAAGAAGACCGCATGCCCGAAGCTGATCTGCCCGACGAGGCCGCCGAGCACGTTCCACCCAAGGCCGGCGATGACGAAGATCAGCGCCAGCGTGCCGAGGCCGAGGTAGTACTCGCCGACGTCGACGACGAACGGCACGAGCCAGAGCAGGCCGAACGCGACGACCGCTGGGAGGACGATCTCCGTCGGCATCAACCGGTGAGACGCTCGCGGCGTCCCGGGCGGGCGCCGCGTGGTCAGCGAGGCTGCGTTCACCGCACGGCTCGCTTCCCGAGCAGCCCCTCGGGCCGCAGCACGAGCACGGCCACGAGCATGACGAAGCCGACCATGTTGGTCAGCGCCGACTCCACGAAGAGCGTGGCGTAGCTCTCGGTCAGCGCCAGCACGAGCGCGCCGAGGGCGACGCCGGCGATCGAGCCCATTCCGCCGAGCACGATGATCACGAACGCCTTGAGCATGGCGACCGCGCCGAACTCGGGGTTGAAGGCGAAGATCGTCGCCGCCACGCCGCCGCCGATGGCCCCCAGGCTGGCGGCCAGCCCGAACGTCACCGCGTTGATGCGCTCGATGTCGATCCCCACCAGGCGGCACGCCCCCGGGTCCTGCGCCGCCGCGCGGATCGCGCGCCCGAACCGCGTGCGACCGACGAGCGTCGCGAGACCGATCGTGACGAGCACCCCGACGGCGAACGCGATCAGCCGCGTGTCGGGCAGCGACACGGAGCCGAGGGTCACGCGGGCCTGCGACGTCGCCGTCGTGATCGAGTGGTCGTCGCCGCCCCAGATGAGATAGGCGATCGAGCGCATGATCGTCCAGACCCCGAACAGCAGCAGCAGGCTCTCGATCGAGGGTCCCTTGCCCGTCATCGGCATGCGCCGCACGAGCGTCAGGTAG
Organism: Solirubrobacteraceae bacterium; assembly: GCA_036379935.1. Classification (GTDB taxonomy): domain Bacteria; phylum Actinomycetota; class Thermoleophilia; order Solirubrobacterales; family Solirubrobacteraceae; genus JAOPZW01. The sequence goes on from DASVFT010000138.1 coordinate 15,798, forward strand.
AGCGCCGCGCCGATCACGAAGAAGACCGGCGCGGCCACGACGGCCCCGAGCAGGGGGTAGAGGCCGAGACCGTCCCACAGCGCCCAGGTGAAGAAGGCGGCGAGCATGATCGTCCCGCCGTGGGCCAGGTTCACCACCTTCATCACGCCGTAGACCAGCGCCAGCCCGTAGGCCAGCATCGCGTAGAGACCCGCGAGCAGCAGGCCCGAGGCGGTGAGCTGGAGAGCGCGGTCCATGCTCGCTAGATGATTGGTTCCGCGGCCGCCGTGACTGCATGTGCGCGGGCCGTGGATGCCGGGCGACGCACGACGAAGGGGCACAGTGCCGAGGGCACGGGCCCCTTCGGCGGGTGGCGATCCGGCGCCGCGGAACGCGTGCAGGCGGGCGCGGGGGTCGTGGAATCAGTCATCTAGGCCCCGGGGACCTGGCCCTCGGCGGTGCTGACCTCCTTCGGCCAGATGATCGCCGTCTTGCCCGCGGGCAGGTTCTGGGTCACGACGAAGCCGTTCTCGGCCTGGTGACCGTTGTCGCTCGGGAACGTGATCTTCCCGCCGGGGAGCACCGCCGGCGAGTAGCTCATCTTCTCCAGCGCTGCGCGGACGGCCTCCTTGTCGACCGAGCCCGCCTGCGCGAGCGCCTCGAGGAGGACGTTGGCGGTGTCGTAGGCCAGCGCGGAGTACCACTCCGGCTCCGTGCCGTAGGCGGCCTTGAAGTCGGCGATGAACTTCTGGCTCGCGTCGGACTCGAGCTGCGGAGACCACCACTGCGCCGAGATGATGTAGTCCGTCGCCGAGCCGAGCGCCTCCTTGGCGTCGGCCTCGCTCCCGCGTGCGCCGTAGGTGAGGACCTTGTGCTTCAGGCCGAGGGTCTTGTAGGTCCGCTGCATGCTGATGAAGTCCGGCAGGTGGGCGTCGACCATGAGGCCGTCGGCCTTGGCCGCCTTCACCCGTCCGAGAAGGCCCGTGAAGTCGGCGGTGCCCTCGTCGAACTTCTCGTCGAGCACGATCCGGATCCGGCCGGGGTTCTTCTTGATCCACTCCCGCAGGCCGGCCGCGTAGTCCGTGCCGTGGGCCGTGTTCTCCGGCAGGAGCGCCACCTTGAGCGGCTTGGGCAGCTTGCCGGCGTCCTGGGCCTCGGCGATCCAGTCGGCCGTGAGGGCCGACATCAGCTTGATGTTCGAGATCGTCCCGAACACCCACTTGTTCGCCTTCCCGTCCGGCAGGAAGATCGGCGTGCTCGCCCCGCCGCCGTTGACATACGGGATGCCGGCCGACTCGGGGATGGCCACCTGCGCGCTGACGAGCGACGTCGAGTACGTGGCGAGCATCGCGTCTGCCCCGTCCTTGCTGATGAGCTTGCGCGTCAGGGAGACGACGCTGCGCTGGTCGCTGCGGTCGTCCTCCAGCATGAGCTTGACCTTGACCTTCTTGTCCTTGAGCTGAATGCCCCCGCCATCGTTGTGCTGCTTGATGGCCAGCTCGTAGCCCTTGCGGTACAGCCCGCCGGCCCGCGACTCGCTGCCCGTGAGCGGCAGCGTGGCGCCGATCTTGATCTCGTCGACGTTGGTCGAGTCGCTCTTGGACGACCCGCCGGACGCGCCGCAGCCGACCGCGAGGACCATGACCGCCGCGGCGAGCAGCACGACGACGCGCCGCGGCAACCCTGTGCTCGAAACCATCCCTCTACCTCCCGACCCGCACGATGGATTCGCCGCTGGGAGTGACCCAGTGGTTGGACCACTACAGCACGTCGGACCGGGTCGGTCAAGCGTCATCAGCTCGTCCCCGTGGATCCGCTGAGTCGAGCCTGATGCAGTGGTCGGACCAGTCCCTGGGCGCGTCGTGCGCTACGAACCGCCCGAGACGACTCCCACCACGTGTCCCTCCGGGTCCGTGAACAGGCCGATCACGAGCCCCTCCATCACCTCGTCGGGACCCATCATCCGGCCTCCCCCCAGGCTCTCGGCCTTGGCGAGCGCCGCCTCGACGTCGGGCACCTCGATGTAGAAGGTGACGTGCCCCGCGTAGCCCTCCGGCCCCTCGCCAACGCCGCCGCCGATGCCTACGCCCTCGGCATTGACGTTCTGCTCGCGCTGCACGATCCCGTACTTCATCGGGTTGTTGGCGTCGATCTCCCAACCGAACAGCTCGGAGTAGTAGCTCTGCAGCTTCTCCCCGTCGGTCCCGATCACCTCGAAGTGCACTACGGGCTGTCCCATGCTGGCTCCTTTCCGCGCCGACGCTCGCTTCCCACACGGTACGCATCGAAGCGCCAGCGATGTGCCAGCGCGTTCGATGAGGCATGCCGCGTGAACGGCAACGACGCGCCGATCGCGCTCGGCGCGCCTCATGGAGGCCGGCCGTGCCGCGATCCCGAACTGGAGCTACGCCGCTCGAAAGGGTTGCACCAACTCCTTTGGAGCTACGCCGCTCGAAAGGGTTGCACCAACTCCTCCCGGACCTGTTCGTGATGTGGGACAACATCGCGCCGTTCGCCGCCGAGTACGGCAACTTTCATGGCTGAGATGTGCCGCCTCGCCCACCTCCTCATCGAGCAGAGCCCCCTACCCGGCGGCCGAAGAGCACCTGCAAGCCATCTTGGATCTGGCATGCGCAAGACCATGGCCAGGTACCTGCACGAATTCGACCTATACCGAAGGTGCTTCGCGAGCTGCTACTCCTCCTGGATCGCGATGTCGATGTCGCCACCCGCGATCTCCGGATGGTCGGGGTCGCCCTCCCACAGTTTGTAGGTCCGTTTTACTCCAAGTTCCACTGGCTCGCGGATATCGTCAAACACAACGACGATCCGCGTATCGGGATACGATCCTTCGAGTCGCACGTCGCGGACGATCTTGCCGTCGCGCTTCCGTAACTCGGCCCCAGCGCGGACCCACCCCTTCAGAACGCTGAGCACCTCCTCCTCGTAGGCACGGGGGTTCTGGCGCCACTCGTTCTCACCTTCGATCCCCATAGGATTTCTACGCCAGGCTAGCTGCTTGCCCAGTGGCCATACGACGTGATGATCTCGCGCGCTTGCGGCTCGGCCCCGGCGACGTCTGTCTGAACCACCACTCGGCGCCGGCACTTACCGGGACCTCCCGCTGGCGGATCATAGACGGGTCCGGTGTATTGCCATCTTGTAAGAGAGTGGTCACCTCGGTCAAGGTCATTGCGCTCGGGTGTGCGCTGCAGCGCTTGGGCCGTCGCCGTAGCGTCTGCTTGCTGCCAGCCGTGCTTAGCGGCGATCTTTCGATAGCCGAATCCTTTCCATGGTTTCTCGCTGGGCGCTGTGGCCACGCCCCAGTACAGGTATGTGTCGACCATGTTGCCATCCAGCGTCTTGCGTTGGAAAGTGGTGTGGACCGCCCATCGGTCGGTGGTGGTGTCCGAGTCGGGAGCAGGCGTTGAGATCTCGCAGCGCTTGTCCCTGGGGATCTGGGGTGGTATGCCGGTTTCAAGTGGATTTTCCGACGGGTCCGGGTCGGGATCCATCTCGTAGTCAAGCCACTCGCGCAAGAGTCCCGCGTCGGGGCCGTCAAGCGTGTCGCCCAGTGCGCTTCGGCCGGTATCGGAGTCAGGCGCGTCAGGCGCATAGCGAGACGGGATGTCTGGCGTGTCAGTGCCCGGGTCGTAGTCCTTGAGCGTGGACGTAGGGTGTATGGCACTCGCTGGGACGTACCAGAACCACCCGCTCATGGGGTTGTAGATGAGCGGGTCGTAGCTCTCGACACACAAACTGTCAGAGGCGCCGACACCGACGAATGGTTCCGGCGGACCGCCCTCCCATTGGTTGCCGCACACGCCCCCAAGGTAATCCTTGATGGCCTTGAAGGGCCCGTCGCCGGATAGCGAGAGCAGCCAGCCGTCCTCGGGCATCGTGAGGTCGTACGGCTCGCCGCACGAGCCGTCCGTGTTGCACGGCGTTGCCGAGTCGACGTACGAGCCTGCGGGTCGGTAGTACAGCTGGTTCGTCGCGTAGGCCCACGGCTCGGGCCCAGGGCTTGCGGCCGGCGGCCTCGATACCCGCAGGAACTTCGCGTTAATCCCAGATCCTATTTCGAAGCCGACCGCGAAAGTCTCCACGGTGAGCCCGATGTTGGGCAGTAGCTCTGGCAGGGTCGGCAACAATCGGGCTCCCACTCGCGCAAGAAACCCCTCGGTAGCGAGGTCTCCAAACGCCGTGCTAGCCGTTGATGCCGCGGCCTCGTCGGCGAAGATCTGGGCACCAGCGGTCTCGGCTGCGCCCTCGTACGGGACCACGCCCTGGGGCCCACCGCGATATGCCCAGTCGGTCAACTTCTGCTGCTCGGCCTCCGAATGCGACGTAAACCATCCCGGACTCGGGTCGGCGCTCGCCGAGCCGGCGAACCCGAGTCCGATCAGCACAACCAAGGCCACTGTGCAGACACAACGATTAGGCCCAGGGAGGAGGAACTGGCCAATCAAACGCATGACGCTCCTGGTGAGATGGGATGGTCTACCTCGCGCCGATTCCTCGCCTGATCGGCAGTGTGTCACCGGTCGATGCGGCAGCCTTTGTCTCACATCCCGACGGGCACTGCAACCCCGGCTCAATCGCTACCAGCCGCACCCACGCCAAAACTGGTAGTCGCCAAGCGCCAAGCGGCCGCCATTGTCTATGACCGCTCGTGCCGGCGATCGTGGCGATACCACCATCCTCGGTCGATTGCCTCGCCTGCCAGGCCGGCGCCAGCGATCGACAGGCCCCAGAAGCGGCTGTCCAAGGCGTGGGCCAAACCCACCCCGAGGTTGCGCCGGAGAAGCTGACAAGGGCCTTGAACGCGAACCCTGGCGTCTCAGCGTGCGTGGAGATCCCGCGCTCGCGTGCGCCTCGCCAGCCGAGCCTGATGGCCAACGCGAGGCCCGGAGACATCAGGAAGACCGTCAGCCACCAAGGCCACCCGAAGATTGCGCCGAGCATGGCCGATAGCAGCACAACGCCGTATGCGGCGGCGGACGGTCCGAGCGGGCCCGGGGCAGCCGGGCGCTTCCACCATCGCCTCGCGGGTGCGTCAGTCATCGCTCAGGCGTCGATCCCGCCACCACAGCCACAGGCCAAGCAGGCCACTGATCCCGCTCGCGCTGGCTCCGACCAGAGTGAGCACAAGCCCGACGTTCGACGACGTACCCACCCCGAACACGCCGACCAGCCCGAGCAGGCCCATCACGGCGAGGAGGTCACGGGCCGTCCGCATCGTCGCCGCTCACGCGGTTACCCCTCGACGCGCTGGACGAGCTCGATGCCGCGCTCGCCGACGTCGACGAGGTAGCCGCGCAGCACGCCGTGGTTCGCTTCGCTGCCGGGGTTGATGCACACGGTCTCGCCGATGCGGCGCTCGCCGCCGGACTCGTGGACGTGGCCGTGGACGGCCAGCAAAGGCTGGTAGGTCTCGATGAGGCGGCGGACGGCGGTCGAGCCGACCGGGCCGCGGAGCATGTCGCCGGCGGAGACCGTCGGGCGCAGGTTCTCGTCGAGGATGGGCGCGGTGTCGAGGCCGGAGTCGTGCGGGGGGACGTGGATCATGAAGACGGCGCGGCGCGGGTCGCGCACCTGCTCGGCCAGCGCCTCCAGGCGCGCGTAGAGCTTGTCCTCGGTCTCCTCGCGCGGCGTGCGCCAGGGCGTCGGGTTCGACCAGCCGCAGGCCAGGAGCTGCAGGCCGCCGGGCAGGTCGAGGACCCGCCCGTCGGCGTTGATCGTGGCGAAGTCCTCGCGATCGAGGATGGGGTCGATGGCGAAGTCGTCGTCGTTGCCGGGGATGACGAACAGCGGCGCCCGCACCTCGGCCAGCCGATCGGTGGCCAGCGCCAGCCACGCCTCGAGGCGCTCGTTCATGAGGCGGTGCAGGAGCGCGTCGCGCGCCTGCTCGTCGGTCGACAGGCGCGCGGCCTCCTGCGGGGTGGTGACGAAGGAGTAGAAGCCCACGTCGGCGATGTCGCGCTCCAGCTGGGCCAGGCTCTCGGCGTCGCGGGCCGTGCGGTGGGTGCCCAGCAGCTCGGTCTCGTAGCCGCCGTCGCGCTGCACGATGGGCACGATCGCCTTGCCGGTGAGATCGCCGGCCAGCAGCGCGACGTCGGCCTCGTAGACGTCGAGCCGCAGCGCGTTGAGGAACTTGCGCCAGGCCTTCTCGGCGGCGTGGAAGTCGCTGGCGATGTAGATCCGCGTCGCGATGGCGGCTAGTCCGGCGGGATCTCGGTGAAGAGCATCTTCGTGTTGACGCCCTGCGCGCGCGCCCGGTAGCGCATGACGACGTAGATGACGAGGCCGAGCAGGTAGAACAGGAGCGCGTCGAGGATGCCGTTGGTCTCGAGGTACTGCAGCTGGCCGGAGCCGTGGAGGCTCTTCTCGATCGGCTTGCCGACGGCGAAGATGTAGACCCACACCGGGAACGCGAGCCACACGAGCCCGAGCCACGGCAGCGCCTTGGAGTACGGCGCGTTGCGGATGAGGTCGGGGCGCCGCCAGCGCACGAGCAGGGCGTTCAGGCCGGGCAGCGTCCAGGTGAGGATCGCCATCATGATCGAGAACCACGCGGTGCCGGCCAGGTTGAGCTTATGCTCGGCAGTGGCCAGCACCGTCGGCAGCGCCTTGTAGCTCTGGAAGAAGACGAAGACGGCCGCCAGCCCGAGCGTCGCGAGGATCGCGTTGAGCGGCGCACCGAGCCGTTCGTTGACCGCGCCGAACCAGCCCGGGACCTGACGGTCCAGGCTCCAGGCCAGCTGCATGCGGCTGATGAAGTTGATGTAGACGGGGCACAGGAGCAGCGGGAAGACCGTCCCGCCGAGCGAGATCAGCGCCCAGATCGGCCACAGGCCGCTGTTGGCCACCGAGGCGAGCAGCGGCATCGCGTTGGGCTGGCCCATCGGCAGCGCCGTGAGGTTCTCGTTGAAGCCCCAGTACGCCGCGCCCCAGCTCACGTTCGTGTCGAAGCCGAGGTGGTTGGAGATCAGGTCGACGTAGAAGGAGTTGGCGAGGACGCCGATGAGCAGGGCACCCAGCACCGCCACGAGGATGCCGCGCTTGATGTTGCCGCGCACCTCGCCGGCGATGTAGGCCGAGTACTGAAAGCCGATGTACTGGAAGAGCAGCACGCCCAGCATCAGCGGGAAGACCGAGGTCGAGAACAGGTCGCTGAGGAAGTGGTGCGTCGACCCCGGCAGGAACGCCTCCTTCCCGGAGGCGGCGATCTTGGCCGCGCTCACGCCGTCGGTGTACTGCGGCAGGTTCGCCTCGAACTTCGAGCGGCTCGTGGCGAGGAGCCCGAAGACGAACATCGCGACGAAGCAGGCGACGCCGAAGCCCGCCAGCGCCGTGACGACCCGGTGAAAGCGGCGCGTCGGCAGCGCGACGATCACGCCGATCACCGCCAGGACGACGAGCGAGCCGAGGAAGCCCGGCGTCCCGGTGATCGCGCCCGACGAGTCGGTGAACCACGAGTTGGCGTCGTTGAAGAAGTGCCCGCCGGCGCCGATGCCGATGATGCGTCCGGTGATCTGCAGGTTGCGCAGCACGAGCGGAACCTCGAAGGCGATGATCAGCACCGAGGCGATCACGAGCGTCCACGACTCCATCCAGCCCAGGAACGGGTGCAGGACGCGGCTCGTGAACACGTAGTCGCCTCCCGAGCGCGGCATCACCGAGGCGAAGGAGGCGAAGATCAGCGCCAGCACGGCGCAGAAGAGGCCGGCGATGATGGCCGCCCAGCCGTACTCCGAGAGCGGGCCGAACTTCCACACGGGCACGCCGGCCAGCGAGTAGAAGATCGGATAGAGCGTCAGGCCCACGCCGACGAACGCGGCGACGTTGAAGAAGAGCGCGTTCGTCACGCTGACGTTGCGCACCAGCCCCGAGGACTGGCGGACGAACAGCTTCGCGGAGGTGCTGCTCTCCGCCGCGGACGGCCCGGTGATCTCGGCCAAGACTGACCTCCGGAATCGATGGCGATCGCCGCGTCAGCGAACGCGGCGCCGGCGCATCATGCCGTACGCGCCGTCTCGCGGCAACGAGACGTTTGCCCTGCAAATCAGACGGTTTGTAGGAAGCCAGCGGGTCCGCGGCCAGCGCGGGCTACGCGGCCTCGCCGGCGTCGAAGCGCTCCAGGATGGTCGACGCGGCGCTGGCCGGGTCCAGGCGGCGCGCGACGACCTCGTCGAGCAGCGAGGCGAACTCCGTGTCCTCCCCCAGCCGCTCCTCCAGCCGCCGGCGCAGCCGGAAGGTGCAGAGCCCGAGCACCTCGTTGCGCAGGTTGCGCCGCCGGCGCTCCGAGAGCGTGCCCTCCTCCTCGATGAAGGCGCGGTGGGCCTCGAGCTGCTCGACCAGCGCCTCGACCCCCTCGCCGCGGGCTGCCTCGGTCTTGACGATCGGCACCCGCCAGCCGCGCTGAGGCGCGAGCGACAGCACGCCGCGGATCTCGCGCACCATCGTGTCGGTCAGCGGATGGTCGGCCTTGTTGACGACGATGATGTCGGGGATCTCCATGATCCCGGCCTTCAGCGCCTGGATCGAGTCGCCGGAGCCGGGCATGAGCACGAGCACGACGGTGTCGGCGTGATCGATGACGTCGACCTCGGCCTGGCCGACGCCCACGGTCTCCAGGAAGACGTCGTCCTTTCCGGCGGCGTCCATGAGCAGCGCGGCCTGCAGCGCGGCCTCGCTCAAGCCTCCGAGGGCGCCGCGGTTGGCCATCGAGCGGATGAAGACGCCGGGGTCCAGGAAGTGCTCGGTCAGGCGGATGCGGTCCCCGAGCAGCGCCCCCTGTGTGAACGGCGACGAGGGGTCGATCGAGAGCACGGCGACCTGCCGGCCGGCGGCGCGACGCAGCTTCGTCAGCGCGCCGATCAGGGTCGACTTGCCGGCGCCGGGCGCGCCCGTCAGGCCCGTCACGGCGGCGCGTCCGGTGTGCGGGTAGACCTCGCGCACGAGCTCCCATCCGGCGGGGTCGTCGGACTCCACGAGCGTGATCGCGCGGGCCAGCGCGCGCTTGTCGCCGTCGAGCAGTCGCTGGGCGAGTGAGGCGTCGGGCATCGCGGCGCCAGACTACCCTTGCGCCAGTGCACTCCGTGCTCACACCACCGCGGGTGACAGGCGTTCCGCCGCAGGTCCGCGGCGAGCCGGCGCCGCTCCACGGCGGGCCCCTCGTGCTGCTGCGCTGGATGCGCGCGCACAGGATGCTCTCGTGGAACTACACGCGCCTGCTCACCCGCTGGGCGTGGCTGAAGCTGCGCTTCCGCGGGCGGCTGAAGACCGATGGCTTCGCCTTCGTCTGCCCCGGCGTCACCATCGAGATCGGCAAGGACGCGGTCCTGCACCTGGGCCGCTGGTCGTGGATCGGCCACGGCTCGAAGATTCGCGCCCACGAGGGCGAGGTCCACATCGGAGCGAAGACGGTCATCGGCCAGGAGTGCACGATCTCGGCGTTCCAGCACGTCTCCATCGGCCGCGAGTGCATCGTCGCCGATCGCGTGATGCTCATCGACTTCGACCACGGGATGGTCGAGGTCGAGCGCCCGATCCGCGAGCAGGGGATCTACAAGCGCGATGTGCGCATCGGCCACAACGTGTGGATCGGCTACGCCGCCGCCTTCCTCCGCGGCGTGACCGTCGGCGACAACGCCGTCGTCGGCACCTACACCGTCGTCAACAAGGACGTCCCGGCCAACGCCGTCGTGGCCGGCGTGCCGGTCAGGGTCCTGCGCATGCGCCCGGCGCCGCAGACCCTGCGCTGGGAGTAGCGCCCTCGCGCAGCAGGTCGGCGACCCCGTGGCGCGGGCGGTACCCGAGCTCGGCGGTGGCACGGTCGATGGCGTAGACGCGCTCGATGCGCCGCGGCAGCGGATGGCCGTGACGGCGCAGCGCGTCGGCCAGGTGCGGGGCCCGACGGCGCAGCACGGAGGCCGCGTCGCGAAGGAGCTCGGGCGCGTCCTCGCGCCGGAAGGGCGAGGCGCCCGAGACGTTCACGATCGCGTGGCTCCGCGCCCGCGGTGCCAGCGCGAGCACATGCGCCCGCGACGCGTCGCCCACGTTCACCGCACGGTGCAGGCAATAGGGACCGCCAGCCCCGGGGCGGTGTCGAAGCTGAAGCGCGAGACGCGCAGGCACGTCGTCGGGATGCCGGTCTCCGACGTGAAGAGCTCGCACAGCCGCTCGGCCGCGAGCTTGGTGACGTCGTAGATGTCGCGCGGCCGCGGCATGAGGTCCTCGTCGACCCACACCGCCGCGTCGCCCGGCTCCAGCGCGTGACCGTAGACCGAGGTGGTCGAGCTGTAGACGACGCGCCCGACGCTCGCCTCGGCGGCGGCGTCGAGGACGATTTGCGTGCCGGTCGCGTTGACGTCGATGAACTCGCGCTTGCTGTGCAGCGGGACGTGCGGCGCGTGCAGCGCCGCGGTGTGGATCACGGCGCTCGCGCCGTGCAGCGCGCGCCGCATCGAGCGGGCGTCGCGAACGTCGGCGACGATCGCAGTCTGGCTGCCGCTGCGCACGTCGACGCCGACCCCTTCGACGCCTCCCTGCCGCAGCGCGGCCACGACCGTGCTCCCCAGATGCCCCGCGCTGCCGGTCACCACCACCCGCACGGCAGGCCACGCTACTCCTAGACTCGCGCGTGATGGCCGACCAGCTCGCCCTCGAGGTCGACGCTGCCTGCGTCGTGCGCATCGTGGAGCGCCGCGGTGGCGACGAGCGCGCGCTGCGGGTGGGACCGCTCGCGGAGCCCGACGCGCGCGCCCTCGCCGCCTTCCTGCTCAACCGCACCGACGAGCCGCCGGCCGACGGGCCGTGGCGCTGCGCCGTGGCCGGCGGCGTGCGGACCGTGTCGCTCGAGCGCCCGGGCTAGGCCGTCACGCCGCAGTTCGGCCACGGGGCGGTGCCGCGCTGGGCCAGGAGCTTGGCGGCGATGCGGTCCTGCTCGGCCTCCGTGGCGTCGGCGGGGTCGCCGTCGCCGCCCATCTGCTTCCACGTCGTGCGGTCGAACTGGTACTTGCCGCGGTAGGTGCCGTCGGCCGACACGGCGTTGGGGTCGCCGCCGGACTCGCATTGCGCGATGCGCTGCAAGGTGTCGCTGGCGGCCGGCCGCGTCGCCGCCGCGTCGGACGGCGCCTCGTCGCTCGCAGGGGCGAGCGCGGCGAGCGTCTGGGGTCCGGCCACGCCGTCGGCCGCCAGGCCGTGCGCGCGCTGGAAGCGCTTCACGGCGGCCCGCGTCTTCGGGCCGTACACACCGTCGGGCTTCACGCCGAGCCTCTGCTGCAGGGCGCGCACGCTGTCGGCGCTCTGCACTCCGGGCGCCACCGGCGTCGCTGCGCTCTGGGCGAAGGCCCCGCCGGCCGCCACGGTCGACAGCACGAGGGCCAGCGTCAGGCCCGCGCGGCCGCGCAGGGCCAAGCGCCGGCGCCGGGCCCGCGCGGCGCGCCGGGACTGCGAGGCGCGCAGCGAACGGCGCCAGGGGACGGGCGAACTGAGATCGCGATTCGGTGCCACGTTGACTTCGATCCTCCGGTCGTCTCGACGCCTACGGGGTTAGCTGACGGGCTCGCGCTGTGAGACGTGCGCTACGCCGGACATGGGCCGGCGATTCGCCCCTGGGCCAAGGGCCCTCTGGGTCCCCCGCTCCCCGCCGTCGTGCGACGGGGACTCGGCTGGGTCTTCCAAAAGCAACGTCGGACCTTAGCGACGGCGCGGACGGAACCACGGCCCGGCGACCCCGGAACGTCCGCAAAGAGCGCCAAAAGGCGCTCTGCGGCGCCCGTCAGCGGTCGTCGAACAGCGCCCCGAGGCGCCGGTCAGCTGTCGTCCGTCAGGCCCTCCAGCGGGCCGAGCAGCCGTCGCGATCGCCGCGAGACACCGGGCAGCGCGAGCAGCCGATGCGTGGGCGGCTGGCCGCCCCGGCGGCGCGCGAGCTGCTCGGCGGCGATCGGGCGCCAGCGCTCGTCGACGAGCGTCACCGGGTCGGCGTCGGCGACCGTCGCCTCGTCGAGCTCGAGGTGCTCGGCCCACAGCCGCACGCGCGTCCGCCGTGCCAGCGCCGCGTCGTCGGTGACGAGGTTCATCTCGGTGTCGTTGAGCAGCGAGTGGGCGTTGAGGTTGGCCGACCCGACGGTCAGCCAGCGGTCGTCGACGATGCCGACCTTGGCGTGGACGTACAGCCGGTCCTCGCGCTGGCCCGACAGCGACCGGATCGTCGCCGCCAGGAAGCGATCGCCACCGTCGTCGGCATCGACCAGGACGCTGAGCTGTCCGCGCGTGTCGTCGTGGCCGTTGTTGGCCTTGGCCGGCAGGAGGACCACGAGGCGGAAGTCGTCCTCCGGCGGCCGGCGCAGCTTGTCGACGAGCACGGCGACGATCTCGGGCGCCCAGAGGAACTGGTTCTCGAGGTAGACGAGCCGGCGCGCCCCGCCCAGCGCGCGCACGTAGCTCTCGAGGATGCGGAAGTCGCCGGTCGGGATGGCGTCGTACATGTCCTCCGCGACGGTGCGGACGACCTGCACGGTCGTCGTGCCCGCGTCTCCCGGCGGCGGCGAACGCTCGAGGCGCTTCCCGGTGACCGCATGCCAGCGCGTGACGAAGTGATCGTGGACGTCGGCCACGGCGGGCCCGCGCAGCCGCGCGCCGACGTCGTGCCAGCCCAGGCGCCGCCGCGCCCGGTGCTCGCTGGAGTCGAAGCGATCGCCCGCCTGATCGGTGAGGTCGATGCCGCCGACGAAGGCCACCTCGCCGTCGATGGAGATCGTCTTCTCGTGATGGCAGTGGAACGGGTGCTCGTGCGGATCGACCTCGCAGCGGATGCGCGTGGCGCGCGTGAGCGCGCGCACCGTCTCGCGCACCTCCGACCGCGAGGGATGGAAGACCCGGATCGGTGCGCCCGCCCACACGAGGACGCGAACGTCGATGCGCTCGGCCAGCTCGGCGAGCAGCGCGCCGAGGACGATCGGCGGCTCGCAGCGCTCCAGCTCGAAGTGCGGCGCGACGTGCCAGCCGGTGAGGTGGACGAAGCGGCGCGCTCGTTGCAGCGCCTCGGCGATGGCGGGCATGGCCTCGGCGCCATCGACGAGGACGTCGAGCGAGCAGCCGCTCCGCGGCGGCGGATCGCCGGCTGCCCACAGGCCGTCGTCGGGCGGCTCGAGCGCGCGCTCCCACCCGAGGCCGCGCAGCCGCCGCCGATGCTTCGTGCGCACGGCGGCTTCGATGGCGTCGCCGAGCGCGGCGTCGGCCTGACTGACGAACGGCACGGCCACGGCTGTCGTCATGCCCCGCTCACGCGGGAACATGCGCGCTCATGGCTCGAGCAGCGCCGCGCGCGCCAGCCACGGCGCCAGGTTGCGCACCGTCGGCTCCGCGTCGCGATCGGCGAGCGCCGTCCGCAGCGCGGCCGCGTGGCCGTCGAAGCGCTCGCGCGGATAGGCGCCGGCGGTCGCGCGGGTGGCGAGGAAGGCCCAATCGCTGCTCTGCAGGGCCAGCAGCTCGCGCACGGCACGGTCGCCGACGTCGGGCGCGGCGGCGAGCACGTCGAGCTCGGCCGTCCGCGCCGTCCACGCCATGGCCGCCACCGGCGGGCCCGACCAGGTGGAGAGGTCGCGCGGCGTGCCCCAGCTCGTCACCGCCTGATCGAGCTCGCGTGCGTGAGCCGGCTCGACGTCGGCGAGCGCCTCGTCGAGGTGCACGAGCGAAAGGCCCCGGCGCCGCGCCTCGTCCACCACGAACCCAAGCCAGCGCGGGCCCTCGTGCCACCAGTGCCCGAGCAGCTCGGTGTCCAGCGCGCACACGCAGAGCCCGCCCCCGCCCACGCGCTCGGCCACGCGCGCGACGAAGTCGGCCGCGTCGGCGCGCGCCTGCTCGTCGGCGCGCGCGGGGTCGTAGACGGCGCCGTCGTTGGCCCACGGGTGGTGGTCGCGCGCGGTGCGGTGGTGGTAGTCGCGGTAGGCCGCGTGCGACGGATAGCCATCGGACGCCCACACCAGGTCGATGGCGACGCGGTCGATCGGCACGAGCAGCGGGCCGGCCTCGGTGGCCAGTGGACGCAGGTGGCGCGCGTCGCCGTGCCCGAGGACGTCGGTCAGGTCGACGCACGTGGCATGGGCGCCGGCCTCCTCCAGCAGCGCGTACAGCCACGGCGCACCGGCGCACTCGGGCAGCCAGAAGCCGCCGCGCCAGCCGTCGCCGAAGCGCGCGCGGTGGGCGTCGACGCCGGTGCGCACCTGGAGCCGCACGCCGGCATCGGTGGCCAGCAGCGGCAGGATCGCGTGCGTCGCCGCGCTCGTCCACGCGGCGTGGGGCGCCAGCGCCTCGAGCAGATCGGCCGGCAACCGCTCCGCCGCGCGCGCGTACTCGCCGGCGGCGCGCTCGAGCTCGGCGGCGACGGCGGCGTCGGCCGCGGCCGCCACGTCGAGGTCATGCGAGGCCGGGCGCACCTCGCGCAGGAAGGTGAGGCAGCGCTCCATGGCCCCGGGCGCCTCAAGCTGATCGCACAGCACCGGCGTCAGCGAGAGCGTGACCGGCGCGCCCTCCTCGAGCAGCTCCAGCAGCGGCAGGTACGACGTGGCGACCGCCTCCCACAGCCACTCCTCGCCGAACGGCCACGTGCCGAAGCCCTCCACGTAGGGCATGTGCGAGTGCAGGACGATGGCCAGGCGGCCGTCGCTCATGGGCGCAGCACGGCGAGGAAGTCGAGCGCGCGGTCGAGCTCGTGCTCGCGGCGCAGCGCGAAGTCGCGCGTGGAGAGCGCCGGCACGAAGCGGCCGTAGAACGGCGCGGTGAGGCGCAGCGCGCGGTGGACGCGGTCCCAGCCGGCCCGCAGGGCCAGCTCGTGGGCGCGCAGGCGGCGCGCGTGGAAGAGCCCGTACAGCTCGACCATGCCGAAGTGCCGGGTGCACAGCGCCCGCAGCTCGCCGGCGCGGTACTCGCGCACGTGCCACGGATTGCCCGAATGCGACGCGCCCTTGGGCGCGAGCGTGAGCACGTTGGGCGTCGACACGTACGCGGTGCCGCCGGGCGTCAGCATGCCCTTCACGCGTTCGAGCACGCCGTCGGGATCCTGCACGTGCTCGATGGTCTGGAGCAGCACCAGGGCGTCGCACGGCTCGGAGAACCGCTCGACCATGTCGCGCACGAAGCGCAGGTTCGGCGCCTGATAGCGCAGGCGGGCGTGCTCGTGGGCGTCCGGGTTGGCGTCGACGCCCACCACGCTCGACGCCGCACGCGCCAGCACCGCCGAGCCGTAGCCCTCGCCGCAGGCCAGGTCGACCACGCGCAGGCCTCCGACCCGCGCGGCGATCCACTCGTAGACGACGAGGTGGCGGCGAAACCAGTAGTTCTCCTCGGGCACGTCGGGCAGCGTGCGCTCGCCGTCGAGGGCCAGCGGCGGCACGCCCGGCGGCTGGTCGCGCTGCAGGAAGAGCTCGGGCACGGCGCGGCCGCAGGCTACCGGGCCGCCGGCGCGGTGGCCCGCACCTCGCCGCCGCGCGCGGGCATGAGCGTGACGCCGCGGCGGCGCACGCCCTCGGCCTCGCCCACCGCCTCCAGGCGCACCGACCGCGCCAGCGTCTGGAGCACGACCTGCATCTCGATCTGGGCGAAGGCGGCGCCGAGACAGCGGCGCACGCCGCCGCCGAACGGGATCCAGGTGTAGGTCCCCGCGGGGCGCTCGAGGAAGCGTTCCGGGCGGAACGTGTCCGGATCGCGGTACACGTCCTCGCGGCGGTGCACGAGCAGCATGCACGGCGCCACCGTGGTGCCCGCGGGCAGCTCGCGCCCGGCGATCTGAAGCGGCTCGCGCAGGCGGCGCAGGACGATGGCCACCACCGGGCGCATGCGCAGGACCTCCTTGACCACGGCGTCGGCGTAGTCGCCGTCGTCGGCCAGGCGCTCCAGGCTCCCGGGCTGGCGCACGAGGCGCTCCACCGCCCACGCCAGCGATGTCGCGGTCGTCTCGTGGCCGGCCAGCAGCAGCGTGAGGAGCTCGTCGCGGAGCTCGACGTCCGTCATGGGCTCGCCGTCCTCCCCGCGCGCCATGAGCAGGGTCGAGAGGACGTCGTCGCGCTCGGCCAGGTCGAGCGCCGCGCGCCGCGCCGCGATCAGCGCGTACAGCTCGCGGTCGACGGGCTCGAGGGAGCGACGGGCCAGCACCCGCCGCACGAACGGATGGTCGGGCCCGACCATGGCGACGACCAGGAGCGCCGCCGGGTTGCCGGCCCAGTCGAGCATGCGCCGCAGGGGCTCGCGCAGCCGGGCCACCGCTGTCTCCTCCTCCTCGAGCCCGAAGACGGCGCGCATGATGACCTCGAGCGTGATGGCCTGCGCGTGCGGGCGCAGCGCGAAGGGCTCTCCCACCGGCCACGAGGCGACCGCACGCTCGGTCGCCTCGCGCATGATCTGCCGGTAGCCGTCGACCCGCTCGCCGTGGAAGGCGGGCAGCATGAGCTTGCGCTGGCGCAGGTGCTCCTCGCCGTCGAGGAGCAGCAGCGAGTGCGAGCCCAGGGTCGGGCGCAGGATCGCGTTGGCCTCGCCGGCGTTCACCCGGTCCGGCCCGGCCGTGAAGACGGCGCGCACGTCCACGGGGTCGCCGAGCATCACCCACGGGCGCTCCTCGATGCGCGCGGTGAAGGCCTCGCCGTAGCGATCACGCTGGCGCTCGGCGTAGGCGACGGGCCGCGACAGCCACTGCATCATCTGCGCCAGGCGGGGCTCGGGTGGCCCGGGCGGCAGCCCTTCCTGCATCGACCCGAGCGTACACTGCGACGCGATGCCGGCCCCGGCCAGTGCCACCGCCGAGGAGATCCGCGCGGTCAACACCTCCTACCACGACGGCGCCGCTGCCGGCTACGACGCCAAGTGGGGCATCGACTACGGCGAGGTCGGGCGCCGTCAGGTGCTGGGCAAGGTGCGCAAGGCGCTCGGCGGGCTGCGCGCCTACGAGCGCTCGCTGGAGATCGGCGCCGGCACGGGCTACTTCAGCCTCAACATGCTGCAGTCCGGCGTCGTGACCGATGCCGTGTGCACCGACATCTCCCCCGGGATGCTGGAAGCCCTCGAGGGCAACGCCCGGCGCCTGGAGCTCGAGGTCACGACCCTGGCCTGCGACGCGGAGCGCCTGCCGTTCGACGATGCCTCCTTCGACCTCGTCTTCGGCCACGCCGTGCTGCACCACCTGCCCGATCTCGCCCGCGCGTTCGGCGAGTTCACCCGCGTGCTGCGTCCCGGCGGGCGGCTGTTCTTCGCCGGCGAGCCCTCCCGCTACGGCGATCGCCTCGCCGAGGTGCCCAAGCGCGCCGCCACGCTGGCCGCGCCGCTCTGGCGCGCGCTCATGCGCGCCTCGCCGGCGAGCCACAGCGAGGGCGACGGCGAGCACAGCCACCGCCTCGAGTCGCTCGTCGACGTCCATGCCTTCACCCCCGACGAGCTCGCCGCGGTCGCCCGGCGCGCCGGACTGCACGACGTCCGCGTCCGCGGCGAGGAGCTCCTGGCCAACTGGTTCGGCTGGGCCAATCGCGCCCTGGAGGCGACCGCCGACCCGGCCTCGGTGCCGTGGGCGTGGAAGGTCTACGCCTTCCGCGGGTACCTGGCGCTCCAGGAGGTCGACCGCCGGCTGCTCGAGCCCCGCCTGCCGCCGGCCATCTTCTACAACCTCATTCTCTCGGCCGCGAAGGCGCCCTGACCGACGCTGCCTAGACTCAAGCGCCATGCCCGACAGCGTCGTGCGCGACTTCCCGCTCTTCCCGCTCGGCATCGTCGCTCTGCCCCACGAGCTCGTGCCGCTGCACATCTTCGAGGAGCGCTACCGCACGATGATCGACGAGTGCCTGGAGCAGGGCAAGGAGTTCGGGATCGTCTGGGCCGGCGAGGACGGCGTTCGTGCCGTGGGCTGCGCCGTGGAGATCACCGAGGTGCTCGAGCAGATGGAGGACGGGCGCATGAACATCCTCACGCGCGGCACGCGTCCGTTCCGCATCGTCGACGAGCGCCACGACCTCGCCTATCCCGCCGGCAAGGTCGAGTTCCTCGCCGACAAGGACGAGCGACCCGACTCCAAGACGGTGGCGGCGGCCCACGAGGCGTATGGCACGCTGGTCGAGCAGGCCACCGACCGCACACCCGAGGCGGAGGAGCTGCGCGCGATGACCGCCTACCAGATGGCGGCCACGGTGGACTTCGGGCTCGACGCCAAGCAGGGCCTGCTTGACCTGCGCTCCGAGAACGCGCGCCTGCGACTGGTCACGCGACTGTTCCGCGCCGCCAGCCGCCGCCTGGACTTCATCGAACGCGCACAGACGCGGGCACGCTCGAACGGGAAGGTCCGCTTCTCCTGAGCCATCGCGGCGGACGTCCTTCGGCTCCGAGCCACGATCCGGCGAGGATGAGCGCGAGCCCCGCCACCGAGCCGACGGTCAGCGTCTCGCCGAGCAGCGTGACGCCATAGGCCACCGAGAACGCCGGCGCGATGTAGCCCACGATAGAGGCGCGGCCGGGCCCGACCTCGGCGATGA
>DASVFT010000139.1:0-52759 GCA_036379935.1 Solirubrobacteraceae bacterium
GTCGGTTCCGACGACCGGAGGGCGAACCACCCACTACGAGGGCCCGGCGTCAGCCGGGCCCTCGTGCGTTCAGCACCTCGCCCGCGCCGCGCAGGCGCACGCCCAGCAGCGCCCGCGCACGCGAGCAGTCCAGGGCGAGGCGCTTCGGCCGCCCGGGGCCGCCCGTGCCGCCGCGCAGGGCGCCCGGATCCTGCCCGTGGTGCGCGGCCACCAGCCGCGCGAACTCCAGCCGCGTCAACGCGTCGGCGCCCGCGACGTGCAGCGGGCCGCTGACGTCCAGCGCGGCCAGCTCGAGCAGCGCCGCCGCGAGGTCGCCGACCATGGTCGGACAGCGGACCTCGTCGGTGAAGAAGGTCATGTCGCGCACGCCGGCGGCGGCCTCGATCGCCGTCACCTCGTGAGGCGACGGGACCTCGCCCCCGTACAGCAGCGAGGTCCGGACCATGAGCGCCCCGGGCGGGCACACGCGCTCCGCCTCGAGCTTGGCCGCCCCGTACGGCGTCACCGGATCGGGCGCGTCGTCCTCGGTCAGAGGCCGATCGCCGTCGCCGAAGACGACGTCGGTCGAGAGGTGCACCAGGCGCGCGCCCACGCCCGCAGCGGCCGCCACCACCGATCGCGTCCCGTCGACGTTCACGCTCGCGTCGTCCATGCGATAGGCCGTGTGGACGACGACGTCCGGGCGCGCCTCGCCCACCGCCCGCCGCACCGCAGCGGCGTCGCGCACGTCGAGCTGGGCGCTGCCCTCGATTCCGGTGACCTCCCATCCCGCGGCACGAGCGCGAGCGCCGAGCTCCCGGCCGAGGTACCCGCCGAGGCCCGTGACGAACAGGCGCGCCACGCGGCGACTCAGAAGGGAACGCCCTTGCCCTTGCCCTTCCAGCTGGCCAGCGCGAGCAGCTGCTGCTCGGGCACCGCGAGGGGCGCGCTCAGCACGCAGGTGTGACGACCGCGCTGCCAGCTCACGATGCGCCTGCCGTCGTGCCGGGTCACCCAGAGCACGATGCCGTTCTCCGTCTCCTTGCGCGAGTCCGAGGGCGGATCGACGGCGTCGCCGCCGAGGATCGTGTAGGCGGCCCGGGCGCCGCCGGCGTCCTCGTAGTAGACGGTCTTGGCCTCGCGTTCTTCGATCCGGTCGTCGCGTGCCCCGACGGCCTTCCACCGGAAGGAGTCGTTCCAGTAGGGGAACGGGACCCCTTCCACCGAGCTCTTGAGCACGGCGCGGTTCGAAGCGTCCTCGACCGGCGCGGGCAGCACGGGCCCGCGGGCCGCCAGCGCCGCGGTCCCGACCACCGTCGGCGCGGCGCCGCTGCTGCTGAGCACGACGATCGCCACGACGAGCGCGGCCACGAGCCCGGCAGCCGGCAGCAGCAGCCAGCGCAGACGACGGCGGCCAGGGCGCACGCCCCGCTCGATGGCCCGCGAGCGGTCGGCCTCGATCCGCTCGCGCAGCGCCACGGGGGCGCTCGTCTCCGCGACCGCCGAGGCGATCAGCGCGCGGCCGCGCTCGGCGAGCTCCTCGTCGCGCGGGTCCAGCGGCATGTGGGGATCTCCGGGGGCCACGGGTTGCCTTAAAGGACGCCTTCCCGGCTCGGATCCATCCCGCGCGCGACCTGGGCGCGAGCGCGAAAGAGCCGCGAGGTGATCGTTGCCTCCTTGGTCCCCAGGAGCTTGGCCGCCTCGCCGTAGCTCAGCCCGACGACGTCGACGGCCACAAGCGCATCGCGGAACGCCTCGGGGAGGGCGGAGATGTAGGCGAAGACCTCGCGCGCCTCGACGGCGGCGTCAGGGCGCATGGCGCTCGACCCGTCGGCCGGCTCGCGCTCGTCCGGCATCGCGGCGAGCTGGGGCCGGCGCAGCGCCGTGCGATGGCGGCTGACGAACGTGTTGCGCAGCACGCGCAGCAGGTAGCCGAGGTCGTCGTCGCTGCGCAGGAAGCGCGGCTTGGCCAGCACCTTGGCGAACGTCTCCTGCACGAGGTCCTCGGCGTCCTCGCGCGAGCCGCAGAGCGCCCAGGCCGCCCGATAGAGCCGGTCGACATGGTCGCCCAGCGCGGTGGTGTCGAGCTGGCGTGCGGGACCGCTCACGACGCCGCCCAGCATACGGCCCCACGTCACTCGCCTCGCTCGGCCTGACGCAGGCCCGTCAGGGCCCAGATGATCCCCACCGCCACGAGGCCGAAGCCGGCCAGGTAGGCGAGGCCGACGGTCTCCGGGTGGCCGGAGAGGAACCCGCGCCCGGCCTCGATGATCGCCGTGAGCGGGTTGTAGGAGGCCGCGTGGTTGACCCAGCCGCGGATGAGGTCCAGCGGCACGTAGACGGGCGCCATGAAGAGGAGCAGGAAGACCGGGATCTGCATCGCCGGTCCCGCCTGCAGCGTCTGCACGCGCAACGCCAGGCCGCTGGCCCACAGTGTCGCGGTGAGGCTGACGAGGAGCGCCAGCGACAGCAGCCCGAGCAGCTGGGCGGCACCGCCGTCGACCTGCATGCCGGAGATGAGCGCGGCGACGGTGACCACCGTTCCGGTCATGAAGAAGCGCGCCAGCGCCGCCGCCGCGTAGCCGGCGATGATCCCCTCGCGCCGCGGCGCGCCCAGCAGGAGCCGCCGCCCGAAGCCCGACTCGAAGTCGCCGGCGGCCGCGAAGCCGGTGAAGACACCGCCGAACGCCGCCGCCTGGAGGAAGACGAAGACGAACTGGAAGGCGGTGTAGCCCGACGGGAAGTCGAAGCCCGGAACGTTGGCCACGTTCGAAAGGCCCCCCGCGAACGCGACGAGGAAGAGCAGCGGGAAGACGATCGACGGGATGATGAGCGCCGGGTTCTTGAAGGCGTGGATGAGGTTGCGGCGCAGGACCGCGCCGGCGACCGTGGCGAAGTCGCGCGTCATGTCCGCGCCATCCGCGTCGCGAGGCCGCGGGAGGCGCCCCAGAAGGAGAGGACGAGCACCCCGACGAGCACGGCGAGCCCGCGCCACAGCGCCGTGCCGTCCCACCCGGTGATGACCAGCGAGCGCAGACCTTCGATCAGATAGGAGGCCGGGTTCCAGGTCGCCACCGTGCGGAACCAGTCGATGCTGATGAGGTCGCGCGGCATGCTCATCGACGACAGGAAGAAGAGCGCGAACATCAGCGGGAAGACGCCCTGGACCGCCTCGGGCGAGCCTGTGCGCGCGCCCATGGTGGCGCCGATCCCCGCGAAGGCCACCGCGGCGAAGACCGCGTAGAGGACGAGCACGGCCGCGCCGGGCGCGCCGCTCTTGATGTCGACCCCCGCGATCAGGCCGACGGCCAGGTAGGCCAGGGCGCCCACGAGCGCCAGCGTCGTGGCACCGGCCATCTGCCCGACGAGGATCGCCACACGGCGCAGCGGCGTCAGCTGGAGGCGGTTGAGGAAGCCCGATTGGATGTCGGTGGCCAGCTCGGTGCCGGCGGTGATGGCCGCGAACATCGCGCCCTGGACGAAGCAGACCGTGATCGGAAGTCGAGGTAGGAGTCGGCCGGGAAGCCCGGGAGCTTCGTCGCCGAGCTCAGGCCGCTCGCGTTGACCGCCAGGAGGAAGAGCGGGAAGACGATCGTCGGCACGATGAGCGCCGGCTGGCGCATGGTGCGGCGCACGGACCGACGGGCGACGAGCGCGACCTGGTCGACGATCGCGCTCATGCCGGTACCGGCTGCTCGGCCGCTTCGCCTGCCTCTCCGGCCCCTTCCAGCGAACGGCCGGTCTTGGCCAGGAAGACGTCGTCGAGCGAAGGAGAGTGCAGCTGCAGGTGCGCGAGCGCGACGCCCTCCTCGTCGAGCGCGCGGACGATCTCGGCCAGCTGCTCGGCGCCCCGGCGCAGGCGGACCGCCGCGCCCTTGGGGGAGTGCGCCGCGGGCTCCCCGAAGCGGGCCAGCACCGCGGCGGCGCGCTCGAGGTCGTGCGGGTCGGCGGGGATGGCTTCGACCGAGTCGCCCCCGATGTCGCGCTTGAGCTCGTCCGGCGTGCCCTCGGCCACGAGGCGCCCGCGGTCGATGATGCCCACGCGATCGGCGAGCACGTCGGCCTCCTCGAGGTACTGCGTGGTGAGGAAGACCGTCACGCCGTCGTCGGTGGCCAGGCGCCGGACCTCGTCCCAGAGCGCGCTGCGGCTCTGCGGGTCCAGGCCGGTGGTGGGCTCGTCGAGGAAGAGGATCGACGGGCGGTGGACGAGCGCCATCGCCAGGTCGAGGCGCCGCTTCATGCCGCCGGAGTAGCCGCCGACCTTGCGGTCGGCCGCATCGCTGAGCCCCACGCGCTCGAGCAGCTCGGCGCCGCGCGCGGCGCGCTCGGCCCGGCCCAGGCCATTGAGACCGCCCTGGAGGTCCAGGTGCTCGCGTCCGGTGAGGAAGGTGTCGAGGGCGGCCTCCTGCAGTGCGGCGCCGATGTGGCGGCGGACGTCGGCGCCCTGCGAGGTGACGTCGAAGCCCGCGACGCTGGCGCGGCCGGCGGTCGGGGGCAGCAGCGTGGTCAGCATGTGCACGGTCGTCGACTTCCCCGCCCCGTTGGGCCCGAGGAAGCCGTAGATCTCGCCCGGCGCCACCTGCAGATCGATCCCGTCGACCGCGCGGATGTCGCCCTTGAACGTCCTCACCAGCCCTTCGACCACGATGCCGTGGTGGTTGCTGCTCATGGTCCTCAGGGTGCCACACTTCTTGATGTTGTCAACCATTTACGATGATAAGTACTATGGACGGTGCGATGGGCGCGACCAGCACACGCGCGACGTCTCCCGCGTCCGAGGCGTGGGCGCTGATCTTCGAGCTGATGCACGTGTCCAAGAAGCGGTTCATGGCCATCGCGTCGGAGTTCGAGCTCTCGCCGCCGCAGGTCATGGCGCTGCGCCAGCTCGACCCCGACGAGCCCAAGCCGATGAGCGAGCTCGCGGCCGCGCTGCGCTGCGACAACTCGAACGTCACCGGCATCATCGACCGGCTCGAGGACCGCGGTCTCGTCGAGCGCCGCGCCGCCGAGCACGATCGGCGCGTGAAGATGCTGACCATGACCGCACGCGGCGCCGAGATCCGCGCCCAGCTGTGGACACGGCTCAGCGAGCCGCCCGAGCCGCTGGCGCGCCTGTCGCCCGCCGATCAGCGCGCGCTGCGCGACATCATGCGACGGGCCCTCGGGCGCGACTGACTCAGCACGACGGCTGCCACGCCGGCGTTACGCCCTGCGCCTGCCACGCGTTGCCGACGGTGGTGGCGCTGTAGCCGAGGTCCGTGGCCGCCTGCTCCTCGGCCGCGCGCGCGTCGGCGAACGTCGCGTTGGGGCCGAGGTACGTGGTCTGCGCGCGGTAGCGGATCTGCTGCGCGGGCCCTCGCCCGAGCGCGTCGATCAGGTTCGCGTAGACCTTGTTCGGGATCCCGTCGTTGACGTGCACCCCGCCGTTGTCGCTGGACGTGCAGACGTACTGCGAGGCGTTCGCCGGCTGGCCGTACGCGCCCGGGTTGCGCATGTCGCGGACCGCGCCGATCGGCAGGTCCTCGCCCATCGTCGAGTCGCCCGGGTCCACGTCCCAGCCCGCCTGGTCGGAGAGCGACTCGTTCAGCGCGCCCGGCTGGTCGGCGTACTCGAGCGCCGCCGTGTGCTCGGTCACCGCGTGCGTCAGCTCGTGGGCGGTGACGTCGTTGACGGTGAAGCCGTCGCCATAGACCATCTCGGCGCCGTCCCAGAACGCGTTCTGGTAGTTGACGCCGTAGTGCACGAAGCTGACGAGCTCGGCGCCGGCGTCGTCGTAGGAGTCGCGGCCGAAGGTCGAGGCGTAGTAGTCGTAGGTCGCGCCGGTGAAGTCGTAGGCGTGGTCGACGTCGACGTTCCCCGTGGCCGGGTCGCCCTCGCCGCGCGCGAAGGTGCCCGTCGTCGTGCTGTGGTTGGCGTTGTAGACGGTGCGGACCTTCGCGAACTCTGTCCGGTCGAGCGCGTCGGTCACGCGCCCGGAGGCCGCGTCCACGAACACGAGCTTGCGGTCGGGACGGGTGGTCGAGGTGACGTCGACGGCCCACGAGAGCGTCGCGGGGTGCGAGGCCAGGGGCACGCCGGTGTAGACGACGAGCCGAGGGGCGTGGAGGACCCGGGCGTCGGGAACCTGGGCCGCGGCCACGTCGCGCGCCTGTTCGGCCGTCACCGACGGCTGCGTCGCCGCACCCGCGGTGGCCCGCGAGACGCCGGCGGTGAAGCCGGCCAGGGCGCCAGCGCCGCTGGCGAGGTGGACGGTCACCACGCCGTCGTAGATCGGGACGCCGCCCGCCATCTGCTCGAAGCGCACGTGGCGCTGGCCGAGGGCGTCGACGGTCGTGCCCGCGTAGCGCAGCTGGCGGTTCGCGTCGACGACGCCGAGCAGGCCGGCGTAGCGCTCGACCGCGGCACGCGCGACCGTGCCCGCGGTCGCGCCGGGCGCGACCCCGAGACGTTGGAGCGTCACGGTCCCGGTGGCCGTCGAGGCCCCGGCCGTGGCCGGGCTCGAGACGATCCGCTCGCCCCGCGCGTCCTGCGCGAAGCGGTCGCGGGCGGCCTGCTGGGTGGCCGCACCGGCGGCCGGAACGAGGACGATGGAGGCGAGCGCCATCGGCGCCGCGAAACGAATGACGCGCATAGCGCGCCGTCAACTACCCCCGCGAAGCGAGACCTGAAACCAGGGTTGTCTTCTCAGCGCCGGGCACGTCCGACGCGGCCCGCGGCGGCGGTCCGACGTACGTCGCGGTCGGGCGGATGAGGCGCCCTTCCCGCTTCTGCTCGAGGATGTGCGCCGACCACCCGGCCACGCGCGCGCAGGTGAACATGCTCGTGAACAGCTCGGGCGGGACCTCGGCCGAGTCGAGCACGACGGCCGACCAGAACTCCACGTTGGTGGCCAGGACCCGATCGGGCTTGCGCGCGTGGAGCTCGGCCAGGGCCGCGCGCTCGATCTCCTCGGCGACCTCGAGGCGCGCGGCCCCGAGCTCGCGGGCGGTCCGCCGCAGGACGCGCGCGCGAGGGTCCTCGGCCCGGTAGATGCGATGGCCGAAGCCCATGAGGCGCTCGCCGCGGTCCAGCGCGTCGCTGACCCAGCGCTCGGCGTCGCCGGTGCGCTCCACCTCGTCGAGCATCTTCAGCACGCGCGACGGCGCGCCGCCGTGGAGCGGTCCGCTGAGCGCCCCGACCGCGCCCGACAGCGCCGCGGCGACGTCGGCGCCGGTGGAGGCGATCACCCGCGCGGTGAAGGTCGAGGCGTTCATGCCGTGCTCGGCGGCCGAGATCCAGTAGGCGTCGATCGCCTTGACGTGATCGGGATCCGCCTCGCCGCGCCAGCGGATGAGGAAGCGCTCGGCGGTCGTCGCCCCCTTGTCGACCTCGCTCTGCGCGACGGGCGGGCGTCCGGCGCCGCGCGCCGACTGCGCCACGAAGCTCAGGGCCATGACCGAGGCGCGCGCGAGATCGTCGCGCGCCTGCTCCTCTCCGATGTCGATGAGCTGGCGGAAGCCCGCCCCGTCGGCGCCGGCCGCGAGCATGGCCAGGGCGGCCTGGACGTCCACGCGCGGGTCGCCCGATCGCACGGCGAGCGGGTACGGCGGCGCCGGCGGCAGGCCGGGGTCGTAGGAGTCGTCGACCAGCAGCCCCCAGACCTTCTCGAACGGGACCGCCCCGACGAGGTCCTCGATGTCGACGCCGCGGTAGCGCAGCGCGCCGCCCTCCCGGTCGGGCTCGGCGATCTCGGTGGCGAAGGCCACGACGCCTTCGAGGCCGGACTGCACGTCGGATGTCATGTCGCCTCCACGGGTCGGGGCTCCGGAGTCTCGCGCCTGCGCACAGCGCGCGCGGCAGCGCGCTCGTCCTCCTCGCCCTCCAGCGGCGCGAGCACTGCGAACGCGACGAGCGGCGCCAGGGCCAGGACGACGTACGCGGCGGTCCACGACGTGGCCTCGACGAGCACGCCGAAGGCCGTCGGCGCCAGCACGCCGCCGATCGAGATCACCGTGTTCTGGAAGCTCATGGCCGTCCCCGCGCGGGCGCGCCCGGAGATCTCCGCGGCCGCGGTGAAGGCCAGGCCGTTCCAGCTCATGGTCGACACGGCAGCCAGCGCGAGAACCGGGTAGAGCAGCACGCCGGGGCCGCCGGCCAGAGCTCCGAGCGCGGCCAGCAGCACCGCGTTGCGGCCGGCGATCCGGCGCAGCGGCGCGATGCGAAGGCCTTCCCGGTCCGAGCGGCGGCCGGCGACGATGCGCATCCCGGCGCCGACGAGCTGCACGACGCCGAGCGCGGCGGCCGCGCCCGCGGCCGAGACGCCGCGCGCATCGTGGAGGAAGAGGACGATGAAGCCGAGCATCGAGGCCTGCGCGCACACGAGCAGGGCGCCGCCGGCGCCCAGGCGCCAGAGGCGCCGGTCGCGCGTCGGCGGCGGGGAGGGCACCGGCGCAAGCCTCGTGGCCGACGGCGGCGGATCGCGCATCAGGAGCGCCGCCGCGAGCGCGGCGCTGACGCTCAGGCCGGCGAGGGCGATGAAGGCGGCGCGGAGCCCGTGGGCGCCGGCGAGGCTCGGCAGCGTCACCGAGGCGAGCGCGCCGCCGAGCGGGAGCGCCATCTGGCGGATGCCGAGCGCGAACCCGCGCTCGTCGCGTGCGAACCATCCCATCACCGCGCGGCCTGAGGCTCCGGTGGCGCTGGCCCCCAGCATGCCGGCGGCGAGGAGCCCGAGGAGCAGCACCGGGTACGAGGAAGCGACGGCGACGCCGAGCAGCGCCAGAGCGCTCCCGGTCAGCCCGGCGAACATGACCGGGCGCTCGCCGATGCGGTCGGTCAGCGCGCCCCACGGCACGAGCGTGAGCATCCCGCCGGCGGTCACCGCGGCGAAGGCGAGGCCGACCTCGCCGAGGGTGAGGCCGTACTCGCTGCGCACGGCGGGCCCGAGCGAGGGCAGGCCCATGCGCAGCGCCGAGAACGCGCCGGCCCCCACGGCGCCCGTGGCCAGGATGACCCAGCGGTAGCGCGAGCCCGTCACGCCATCGCTCTCGCGCGCGCCCGGTGCCGGCGCGCCTTGGCCTCGTTGCCACACGATGCCATCGAGCACCACCGCCGCCGGGCAGCCGGCGAGCGATCGTAGAAGCGCGCCGAGCAGGTCTCCGACGCGCAGATGCGGATCCGCGCCGCCTGCGCGGGCGTCCCGAGCATGCGGGCCGCGTCGAGGGCCACGGCGGCAAGGGCGCCGCGGACGGCGTCGTCGGCCGGGCGCTCGCACAGGCTCGGCCGGCCGTCGGCGCCGAGAGCGAGGTGCGGCGGCGCACAGGCGTCCGCAAGCCAGCCGTCGATCTCCTCGATGGCGGCGTGCGGCGCGACCTCGCTGTCGACCGCCGCCTGGACGCCCAGGTCGATGGCCTCGCGCAGGTCGCGCGCGTCATCGAGCACCGCTCGCGTCACGGCCGCCGGCGCGGGCAGCAGCTCGGCCCGCACGAGCCACCGGCCGAGATCGTCGGGCGTGACGAGCGTCTCGACCCGGCGGCGCCAACGCTCGCGGAGCGTGTTGACCAGGTCGACGGCCGGACGCCCGCCGAGCCAGTACCACCACTCCACCCCGCTGGCCAGCGGAAGGGCGAGGTCGTCGGGGAGATCGCGGGCGGTCGCGTCCATAACCAGATACTAGCGAGCAACCGGTTATGGCGAGCTGCGGCCGAGCATGGGCCGCCGCCGCCGCGGCGCCGCGTCCGGGCGCGCGGCGGCGGCGCGGCTAGGCTCCCGCGCAATGCCCGACCTCCTCTTCCGCCCGGCGAGCGAGCTCGCGGCGCTCGTGCGCGCGGGCGAGCTGTCGTCGCGCGAGCTCGTGCAGGCCTCGCTCGACCGCATCGACGCGCTGGACCCCGAGCTCAACGCGTTCGTCGACGTCTTCCACGACGACGCCCTGGCCGCCGCCGACGCGGTGGCTCCCGGCGATACGCGGCCCTTCGCGGGCGTGCCGATCGCGATCAAGAACAACCGCGCCATCGCGGGCCGGCGCCTGACCTTCGCCGCCGACTTCTTCGGGGACTGGGAGGCGCCCTACGACCACAACGTGGTCCGGCGCCTGAAGGAGGCGGGCTTCGTCGTCGTGGGCACGACCACGCTGCCCGAGTGGGGCATCCTGCCGTGGACCAACACGAAGCGCTTCGGCCCGACGCGCAACCCGTGGGACCCCGCGCGCACCAGCGGCGGCTCGTCGGGTGGCTCGGCCACGGCGGTGGCGGCCGGCATGGTGCCGATCGCCCACGCCAACGACGGCGGCGGGTCGACGCGCATCCCCGCCGCCTGCTGCGGCCTCGTCGGGCTCAAGCCGCAGCGCAACCGGATCTCGCCGGCGCCCGAGCTCGCCGAGAGCTTCCTGTCCGCGGACGGCGTCCTCACCCGCTCCGTGCGCGACACCGCGCTCGCGCTCGACGTGCTCGCGGGGACCGAGACCGGCGACGGGTCGTGGGCGCCGCCGCCGGCCGAGCCGTTCGCGGTCGCCGCCGGCCGGCGGCCGCAGCGCCTGCGGGTCGCGGTCGTGACCAACCCGCCGATCGAGGCGCCGCTCGACCCTGTGCGGGCCGAGGCGGCCCGCCAGGCGGGGCGGCTGCTCGGGGGCCTCGGCCATCACGTCGAGGAGACCGAGGCGCCCTGGCGCGACGACAGCCTGCTCAGCGCCTTCACCGCGCTCTTCGCGCCGCTCGTCATGCTGCAGGTCGCCTTCGGCCGCATCCTCCAGGGGCGCGAGCCCACCGAGCACGAGATGGAGCCCGTGAGCTGGGCGCTGTGGCAGCTCGTGAGCGGCATGCCGGCGCTCGAGAGCCATCTCGCCGCCGCGCGGCTCCAGCTCTTCGCACGGCGACTGCTGAGCTGGATGGCGCAGTACGACGTCATCGTCGCGCCCGCGCTGGCCGAGGCGCCGGTCCTGCTCGACGAGGTCGACTGGCGGACCGACGATCCGATGGGACTGTTCACGCGGTCGGCCGCCTTCACGCCGTACACCGCCGTGGCCAACGTCACCGGGCAGCCGGCGATCGTCGTACCGCTGGCCGAGCACGCAGGGTTGCCGGTCGGCGTCCAGCTCTTCGGCCGCCCGGCCGGCGAGGCCGAGCTGCTGGCCATCGCCACCGCACTCGAAGAGGCGCAGCCATGGGCGCAGCGCCATCCGCAGCCAGCGGCCGCGTGAGCGGATCACGTATGGCCCCGGCCGCGCAAGCGCGACCGGGGCCATGGGGTGATCAGCTCAGCCCGTGAACTGGGGCTGAGCGGCGGCGCCCCCACAGCGGCTGAACGACAGCCGCAGGGTCTTGGCCCTCGTGCCGCTGGTCCTGGCGAACTCGACCTTCGCGTAGACGCGGTGCGCGCCGTACGCGAGCCGGCGGACGTGCAGCGGGAGGACCCACTGGCTGCCCCGGTTCGGCCTGGTCAGCGTCTTCACCTTCTTGTTGTCGAGGTAGAAGGTGACCTTCACGATCCGCTTGCCGCTGACCGACGCGGCGACCACGTTGGTCCGCGGGCAGGTGCGCGGGCCGCGCATCTTGGCGCTGCCCGGCGTGACGCGCGCGGGGCTCACCTGGATCTGCGGATTGGGCGTGGTCGGCGGCACCGGCGGCGTCGGCGGGTTCGGCGGCGGCGGCGGCGGCTGGGGCTTGCGCGTGTTGGTGATCGTGCACTCCCACGCGTCGCCCTTGGCCACGTTGACGCTGCCGTCGGTGTCAGCCGGTCCGCCATGGGCGGTGTCGACGCACGACGTCGTGGCGTCGTAGTCGGCCAGGCTCGTGCCCGTGCCGGCGGTCTCGCCGACGGTGTGCGTGCCGACGTTCACCGTCTGCGTGCCGGTCGTCCCGCCGTCGCCGACGTCAGCGGCCTTGGTCTGACCGTCAACCTGAAGGTTGAACTTGCCGCCGTCGCCGGCCGGAAGGAGCTTCTTCGTCACCTTGATGGTGCCCGTGTCCGGCTGCTTGGTGTTCGTGTACCAGCACTTGACCCACTCGTACCAGTGGACCTTGAGGCTCACCGTGCCCGTGGTGAGGTCCTTGGTGACCTCGCTCGCGGGCTTCACGGGCGAGCCCGTCGTGGGCTCCGTGCCGAACCCGGTGGACCCCTGCGTGTACCGGCAGGTGATGTCGGTCAGCTTGTAGCCGGCCTTCGGCTGCTCGGTCACCTTCAGCGCCGGGTAGCCCCACCTGCTGCACTCGCCGGCCTTCCCGGTCCGATCGATGTTGCACTCGATCTGCATGACGGAGCTCGACTGCCCGCCCTTGATCGAGAAGTTGCCGGCCGCCGGGACCAGGCTCGGCTGGAACCCGAACGTGTCGTTCGGGTCCCCACCCTGGTTGATCTTGGCGACCTGGATCTTGCCGTACGTGGCGTGGGCCGCCTGAGCGCACAGCGCCAGGCCCAGCCATGCCAGCGCAGCTGCGATCAGCAGCCGCGAACCGCGCGAAGCGCGAATGGACATCTGAGAATCACCCCCATCCGGCGGCACCCTTGCCGCCGGGTCAGTCACCCCTGCCCGAAGCATCCATACCCCGGGCTCGGCGGTCAATGTACACGGTGAGCGGTCGATGTCCAGCGACGAGCGGTCGTCCATGTGTCCAATCGCGGCGCTCGGCCCTCAAGCGCCGGAGTGGACGGATGACCGATGGGGGCGTCAGCGCCGCGCGCGGGCACGCCACGACGCGACAGCCAGCGGGCCCGGCCCGCTGGCGCGAGCCTCGGGCCCCGCGGCACGGCAGCCAGCGACCCGGCCGAGCCCCCTCGACCGGGCCGCTGACGGGGTGCCCGGCCGCGCCCGGGGTGACCGGAGCGCGACCGGAGCCTTGGGGTCAGCCCGTGAAC
This sequence comes from Solirubrobacteraceae bacterium, assembly GCA_036379935.1. Taxonomy (GTDB): domain Bacteria; phylum Actinomycetota; class Thermoleophilia; order Solirubrobacterales; family Solirubrobacteraceae; genus JAOPZW01. Next base: position 12,808 of record DASVFT010000139.1, read on the forward strand.
TGAGGCCTGGCGTTCGACGCGCCGCAGCGCGTGAACGCGAGCCGCAGCGTCTTGGCCCGCGTGCCGCTGGACCTTGCGAACTCGACCTTCGCGTAGACGCGGTGCGTGCCGTACGCGACCTTGCGCATGGCCACCGACAGCGACCAGCGCTTGCCCTTGTTGGGCTTGGTCAGGGTCTTCACCTTCCTGTTGTCGACGTAGAAGGTGACCTTCACGATCCGCTTGCCGCTCACCGTCGCGGCGACGACGTTGCTCGTCGGGCAGCCCTTCGGGCCGCGGAGCGTGGCCGAGCCCGGCCGCGCCTGGGCGGGGCTGACCTCGATCTGCGGCTGCCGCGCCGGTGCCGTGCCCGGCGGTGGCGCGCCCGCGGACGTGCCTGGCGGCGTCGGCGTGTTCGTGTACCAGCACACGACCCACTCGTTGTAGTGCAGGACGTTGAACGTGACGGTGCCCGAGGCCAGGTCGGTGGTCACCTCGCCGGCCGGCTTGACCGGCGACGCGGTCGTCGGCTGCCCGGCGTAGAGGTTGTTGTCGTCCTGGCCCTGCGTGTAGCGACACGTGATGTCGCTCAGCGTGTACCCCGCAGTCGGCTGCTCGGTGACCTTCAGCGTGGGATTGGGCCACTCGGTCTTGCAGTGGTCCTGATGCGTCGGTCGGTCAGTGGTGCACGCGGTGTCCCACGCCGGGCTGGACTGCCCCCCCTGCAGGGAGAAGTCGGTCGCGGCCGGGACTGCGCCGGGGCTCTGCGTCAGCGTCGGGTGGAACGCAAAGCTGTCGTTCGGATTGCCACCCTGGTTGATCTTGACGATCTGGACCCTGCCGTGGGTCGCGTGCGCCGCCTGCGCGCACAGGGCCAGCCCAAGCCAGGCCAGTGCGGCTGCAACGAAGACGCGTGTTGCGCGCGTAGCACGAAAGGACATCTGGAAATCACAACCCCCAAGACGGCCGGCGGACCATTCCGCCGGCGATTTCACCCCTGGCCCCAAACGAGGCCTAGCGGGCAAACTTACCCGGTGACCGGGTCTCGAAGAGAGCCGAACGGCACCCCGTTCGTCTCCGAACATCTGTCGTAGGCGAGGTTATGCCCCGCCCAGGACGGCAGACATGCGCCGCGGAGTCGCACCGAGCCCCTTGGCATCGGCGAATCCACGCGCTGAGATCATCGTCACCTCCATCAGCTCGACCTCCACACCCAGAGACTTCTTCGGGCCCCTATCGGCGGAAACGGCGCGCGACCTAAATGCTTCCGAAGACGCCCGTGGCGCCGGGGAGCAGGACCATGTCGATCATTATGCTTCGCGGTCCGAACACGACTGAGGAAGTACATGGCGTACGTCATAGCTGAGCCCTGCATCGGCACCAAGGACAACTCCTGCGTCGAGGTCTGCCCTGTGGATTGCATCCACCCGACCCCTGACGAGCCTGACTACGACCGGGTCGAGATGCTGTACATCGATCCCGAGGAGTGCATCGACTGCGACGCGTGCGTCGAGGCCTGTCCCGTCGACGCGTGCTTCGCGGAGGACCAGCTCCCGGAGGAGTGGCAGCAGTACACGCAGATCAACGCCGAGTACTACGCCAACACGAACACGTAGCGGGCGCCTCCGCGGAACGGCTCGAGGACCAGCTGCGCGACGCGCGGTTCTACCGCCCGACCGCGGAGTACGCGCGGCCTTAGCCGGCCATCGGGAGCGACATGCCCGTCGGCGCCGGTGCCGGCACGGTGGGCGCGGCCTGCTGGAGGATCGGCAGCTCGAGCGGGAACATCGCCACGAGTCCGCGCGCCGCATGGCGGACGGCCTGCGCGGCGGGGTCATCGGGGTCGGTGAAGACGAGGGGCTCGCCGGCGTCGGCCTGCTCGCGCAGCGGCATGGTGAGCGGGACCTTGCCCAGGAGCGGGACGTCGAGCTCGTCGGCCAGCGCCTGGCCGCCGCCCTCGCCGAACAGCGCGTAACGCTCGCCGTCGGGCGTGACGAAGCCCGCCATGTTCTCCACGACGCCGCCGATCTGGAGATCGACCTTGTTGGCCATCTCGGCCGCGCGGCGCGCGACCTTCTGGGCCACGGGCTGCGGCGTGGTGACGATGAGGAACTTGGCCTGCGGCAGGAGCTGGGCGAGCGTCATCGAGACGTCGCCGGTCCCGGGCGGCAGGTCGACGAGCAGGAAGTCCAGCTCGCCCCATTCCACGTCCTCGAGGAACTGGGTGAGCGCCTTGTGCAGCATCGGGCCGCGCCAGACGACGGCGCTGTCCTCCTCGACGAAGAAGCCGATCGACATCACCTTCACGCCGTGGCCCTCGAGCGGCAGGATCTTGCGCTGGGCCGACACGGGCGGGCGGCCGGAGACCCCGAACATGCGCGGGATGGAATAGCCCCAGACGTCGGCGTCGAGGACTCCGACCTTCTTGCCGTCGGCCGCCAAAGCGGCGGCCAGGTTGGCGGTGATGGTCGACTTGCCGACCCCGCCCTTGCCGGAGCCGACGCACACCACGTTCGCGACCTGGGCGAGCGCCCCCTCGGGCAGGCCGCCGGGACGGCCGAGCTTGCGCTGGAGGCCGGCCTTCTCCTGGTCGGACAGGACGTCGAAGGACACCTCGACGCGCGAGACGCCATCGAGGCCGCTCACGGCCTCGCGGACGGCGTTCTCGAAATGGCTACGGATCGGACAGCCGGGCGTGGTGAGCGAGACCATGACCCGCACGAGCCCGTCGGCCGCGTCGATCGAGCGCACCATCTCCAGCTCGACGATGGAGCGGCGCAGCTCGGGATCGATGACGGCCTCGAGGGCCTTGAGGATCTCGTCGCGAGAGGGCATGTGCCCCATTGTGGCAAAGGCGGGGCGGCGCCAGAGGCGGGCGGCGCTAGGCGACGTCGGCGACGCGCTCCTGGACCTTGGTCGCGACCTGCGTGCCGCGCGCGATGCCGGTCTGCACGAGGTTCTCCACGCGGGCGGTCAGGAGGTCGGCCTGGGCGGTCACGTCCTTGCGGGTCGAGCGCAGCTCGCGCTCGACGCGGGTCCGACGCCGGCGCAGCTCACGCTCGACACGCGTGCGCGTGCGCTTGACCCGGCGCTCGACGCGCGTGCGCTCGCTGCGCCCGCGGCGCTCGAAGCGCTTGAGGTCGGACTCCAGACGCTTGCGCGTGGCGGCGAGCTCCTTCTCGGCCTTCTCGCGATCGGAGAGGCTGGAGGCCAGCTCCTCGAGCGTCGCGAAGGCCCTGTCGCGCGCCGTCGCCACGACGCCGATCGGGATGAGGACCGCGCGCTCGGCGTACTCCTGCACGCGATCGACCGGAGTCTTCGCCAGCTCGCGACGCGTCTCGGCCGCCTTCTTCGCGGTCGCCGAGCGCCTGCGCGCCGCGGCCGCCTGCTGCCGGCTGCGCGTCGCCGCGGCCTTCTTGGCAGCGGTCGAGCGCTTGGTGGCGCCGGCGGTGCGCCTGGTGGCACCGCTCGTCCGAGCGGTACGAGTCGTGCTCGGTGTGCTGGAAGCCTGGTCCGCCATTGGTTCCCCCTCTGCTAAGGAAGTTAGTTCTAACTGGGTCGCCGGAGACCATACCGGGTCGAACACACGTTTGCAAACCTACCGCCGCCCACCAGTCAGATATCGAACCTACGTTCGTCTGCCCCCGGGAGCGAGCCGCAGCCGCGTCGCCTGTCGCCGAGCACGCCGCGCTGGTCTGTGTGAAGCTCATCCCATGACCGGGGCGGAGTGGCTGGAACGCGTCTTCGAGCGCGCGCTGCGCGTCGGCGACCCGGCGGCCTATCCGGAGGTGCTCGGTGCGCTACGAGCACTGGGCGCATGCGGCGTGCTCTCTGGCGAGACGGCAACCGATGCCGAGCGACGGCTCAACGAGCGGTTCGAATGGCCGCCGCCCACCCCTCCCGATCGCTCGCTTCCCGACGTTGCGCCGCCGGGCAGCAGGGCCGCGGCTGCGCACGACCAGCTCGAGGCGGTGCTGGCGCCGGCACGCCCGCTTGCCGATGTCGATGGCCTCACGATCGTTCTCGTGTCGGTGGAGCTCTGGACGAGCGGGCTCCTCGTGCGTCTGGCCGCGCTGCGCAACGCGCTGTCCGACGAGCTCGACGCCAACTACGGGGCTTCGATGATGCTCTGGGCGGAAACGAGGCAAGAGCGTGGCCCCGAGCCCGAGGTCCCGCATGTCCCGGTCCCGCTCCAGCCCGGCGACCGCTTGTTGCGGCTTCCCCTGACGCTCTTCGACGACGTCGGGACGCGCTTCTCGTCGCGCTCCCGCTCGGCAGGCGGGACGGGCGCCGAATGGCACTCTGAGTGGCGCTTCGAGCCCGGCGTCCCGCAGACCGCGTCCCGGCTGACCATCGCTCTGGAGGGCGACGACGGGCATCGGTATGTTCAGGAGCTCGCGCTCCCCGAGACGCGCTGCTAGTCGCCCGGGGTGACGGACCGCACCTGCGTGCGCCGGATCCAGGCCGGGGGATCGTGGAGCTCGGCCAGGGTCGGAATGAGCTCGGGGGCGCTCCAGGCGCGGTTGAGCCCTTCGATGCCCCAGTCGCGCACGACGTCGTCGCAGAAGCGCTTGCCGATCAGGTACTGGCGGAGCTTGAGGTCCAGGCCGAGCAGGCGCTCGAGGAGCTTGACCAGCGGCGGCTTCTGGCGGCGGCGGCGCTCGAGGGCCTCACGCAGCTTGGGCAGCGACGGCAGCACGGCCGCGCCGGCGGCGTCCATGACGTGCTCGGCGTGGCCCTCGATGAGCGCCATCACCGCCTGGAGGCGATCGATGAGCGCCTTGCGCTCGGCGCCGGCCACCGCGTGGACGAGACCGCCTTCGCGGACCGCGTCCCACAGCGCGCGCAGGTCCTGCGCCTTGGGCAGGCGCAGCAGCGCGGTGGGATCGATCTCGACCTTGACCGAGGCCAGCAGCTCGCGCAGCAGCCCGGCCACGTGCTCGCGCAGCCACGGCACGCCCGAGAACTGCACGGCGTGGGTGATCTCGTGGAAGACGACCCACTCCAGGAGCTCGGCCTCGTCGGCCTCGAAGGTCCGGGCGGCCTCGCGCAGGTTGGGCACGACGAGCAGAAGCCGCGGCGGGCGGTCGGGGTCGAGCAGGGCCAGCTCGTACTGACCGAGGACCGAGCGGCCCATGAAGCCGACGATCCCGCCCGCCTCCACCCCGATGAGCATGCCGCCGGCCGACTGCAGCGGGCCGGTGCCGAGGCGCTCGAGCAGCGGGTCGAGCGTGCCGCGCATGGTCGCCAGGTTGGCCTTAGACCACTCGGACCGCCCGATCGGCTCCGCGGGCGGCGGCGGGTCGGCGGGACGCAGCTGCGCGTAGTCGCCGACCCGCTCCAGTGCGCGCGCCGACATGGCCTCGAGGTCAGCCGTTCCGGCGAGCGGAGGCGTGGCGCCATCGCCCCCCGCCACCGCCTCGGCCACACGCTCGGCCAGGCGCCAGTCGATCATGACGCGGCCGGCAGCGTGGCCAGCTCGGCCAGCGCGCGATCGGTTCTCGCCGCCACGACCGGCGAGCGCGGCTCGAGGTCGAGCGGCGCGCCGAGCGGATCGTCCATCGCGGTGAAGGCGACGTAGCCGCCGCTCTCGCGGACCACCAGCTGCGCGGCGGCGGCGTCCACCGCCCGGCAGTTCCACAGCGTGGCCATGCCGTCGACCCGCGTCGCCGCGACCTGGCACAGGGAGACGGCGATCGAGCCGATCGCGCGCAGCCTCCCGGTCACGCGCACGAGCGCGTCGCTGGAGGCGGCCAGCCAGCGCGGATCGGCCGATTCGATGGCCACCAGCTCCAGGCGCCCGTCGCGCTTGCGGCGCTCGGGCTGCGGGTTGGCCAGCGGCTCGTCGTTGAGGAAGGCGCCGAGGCCGCGCGTGGCCCGCCACTCCTCCCCCGGCCCGAGGTCGTAGACGTAGCCGAAGAGCACGTCGGCCATCGTCGGCCCGTCGGCCACGGCGATCGACAGCGCATGGTGCGTCAGCCCGCGCTTGGCGTTCATCGAGCCGTCGATGGGATCGACGACGACGAGAGGAGGGCCGCCGGCCGCGCCGAAGTCGACGTAGCCGCGCTCCTCGGAGACGGCGGTGAAGCGTGCGCCCGCGTCGTGCAGGCTCTCGAGCTGGCCGAAGACGGCGTCCTCGGCCGCGGCGTCGATGACCAGCGTCTGGTCGCCGCCGCCGCCACGCTCGCCGGTCTCGACCACGCGCTCGCGGCTGGTGGGATGCTCGACGAGAACCTCCCTCAGGCCTAGCGCGGCGGCGCGGCACGCGCCGAGCCAATCGAAGGCGAGCAGCTCTCCTCGCGCGTCGCGAGCGGTAGCCATGTCCCTCATATCCTAGGGGCGTGCCCGATCCGCTCGACGGCCTCACCCCCGCTCAGCGCGAGGTGGTCGCTCACCGCGGCGGCCCGCTGATGGTGGTGGGAGCCGCGGGGACGGGCAAGACGCGGTCGCTGCTCCACCGCCACGCGTGGCTGGCCACCGAGGGCGGACTGGCGCCCGAGCAGATCCTCGCCCTGACCTCCTCGGAGGCGGCGGCCGACGCGCTGCGGGCGGGCGTCGAGGACGAGCTCGAGCGCGGCTTCGAGGAGCTGGCCGTCCATACGATCCACGGCTTCGGCGCGCGACTGCTGCGCGACGAGGCCCTCGAAGCGGGGCTGGATCCCTTCGTCGTGCCTGTCACCGGAGCCGACCGGCTGGCCATGCTCCTGGAGCGCGTCGACGAGCTCACGCTGCAGCTGCACGACTTCCAGGGCAGCCCGGCCGCCCTGCTGGCGGCGGTCGTCGCGCGCATCGATCGCCTCAAGGAGGCGATGGTCACGGCTGACGAGGTCACGCGCTGGGCGGCCGCGCTGCCGGCCGGCGACGACCGCGCCGAGCGCGAGCGCGAGTTCGCGGCGGTCTACGCGGCGCACGACCGCATGCTGCGCGAGCAGGGCACGCTCGACTTCGGCGATCTGCTGCTCGCCGCCGTCACCCTCCTGCGCGACAAGCCCCACGTGCGCGCGCGAGCCGGCGCGCGCTGGCGCCACGTGCTCGTGGACGACGTCCAGGACCTCGAGCTCGCCGCGCTGCGGCTCGTCGTCCTTCTCGGCGGCCAGCACGGCGGCCTCACCGCCGCCGGCGACGACGACTGCGCGGTGAGGCGCGGGCGCGGCGGCGCGCCCAAGAACCTGCGCGACCTGGCCGCCGAGCTCCCGGGCATGCGCAGCGTGCGCCTCGATCGCTCGCTGCGCTCCCCCGCCGCCGTCCTGACCGCCGCCCGGGCCGTCGTGGCGCCGATCGAGGACCGCATCGAAAAGCAGGTCGAGGCGCGGCCCGGGGAGACACCGTCCGGCCTCCTGCCGGGGGAGCCCGCCTCCGGCACCCCTCCGGTGCGCTTCTGGCGCTGCGCCAACGAGCGCGCGCAGGCCCAGGGGGTGGCGGCGGAGATCGAGCGCCTCGTCCGCAGCGGGGTGGTGGCCGGGGAGATCGGGGTGCTGGTGCGCTCGGTGCGCAACGAGGGCCAGACCGTGGCCGTCGCGCTCGAGGAGCGCGCGGTCCCCTACAGGCTGGCCGGGGCCACCGCGTTCTTCCAGCGCAGCGAGGTCAAGGACGTGCTGGCCTGGCTGCGCCTGCTCCTGGATCCGGGCGACGCCGGCGCGGTCGTCCGCGCGCTGGCGCGCCCGCCGATCGAGCTGCGCTCGATCGACCTCGCGCGCTGCGTGCAGATCGCGCGGCGCCGCAAGCTCGACATGGTCGGCGCGCTCGTCGCGGCCACCGAGTCGCCGCAGCTCCCGCCCGAGGCGCGCGAGCGGATCCTCAGCTTCCTCAAGCTGCACCGCTCGGCCGCCGGCGCGCTCGACACGACCCGCCCCGACCTGCTCGTCCATCGCCTGATCGACCGCCTCGGGCTGCGCCGCCAGCAGCTGTTCGCCGCGCAGGCCGACGTGGTCGAGCGGCTCGTGTCGCTCGCGCGCCTGGGCGACCTCGCCGCCGCGTACGTGCGCCGCGCGCCGCAGGCCACCGGGCGCGACTTCGCCCGCTACGTCGCCGCCGTGGCCGGGGCGGGCGTGCACGACGACGAGCAGGACGCGGGCGAGAGCCGCGCCGGGGCGGTGTCGGTCATGGCCATGCACGCCGCCCAGGGGCGCGAGTTCCGCCACGTCTTCGCGCTGGGGCTGCAGTCGTCGCGGATGCCCGGCGCGCGCCGGCGCGTGGGCGCGCCGATCCCGGACGCGCTGCTGCACGAGCAGCTCGCGCCCGACACGCGTGCCGAGCACGTCGCCGACATGCGCCGCCTGCTGCACGTGGCGATGACGCGCGCGTCGGAGGGCCTCGTGCTCGCCTACCCGGCGCGCTCGGAGGCGGGCGCGCTCCAGCAGCCGTCGCCCTTCCTGGAGGAGGCGCGTGCCGCGCTCGACGCGCCCTGGGAGGAGCGCGACGAGGAGCTCTTCGGTCCCGGCGAGACCCTGCACGCCACGTTCACCACCCTGCGCGACGAGCTGCTGCGCTCGATTCCCCGCACCGCCACGCGCCTGGGCGAGCTGCGCCTGGACACCGACCTCGACGTCGCCCATGGCGCGGTGCGCTACCTCGAGCTCGTCAAGCTCGCGGCGCTGATGGACCGGCCCGAGGGCCAGTCGGTGGCCGAGGCGCTGCCGGCCATCAACACGGCGCTGCTGGGCGCCGCCACCGCACAGCAGCGCGAGATCCTGCAGACCAGCTCGCTGGACGACCTGCTGCTCGACGCCGAGCGCGACGCGCGCGCCCGCGCGGCGGCGATCACGGCCCGCGAGGAGCCGTCGCTCCTGCCCTTCCTGCCCACGCGCGGCGACGGGCTGCTGCTCTCCGCCTCCGACATCGAGACCTACCGGACGTGCCCGCTGAAGTACAAGTTCGCGCGCGTCTTCCGGATTCCGAGCGAGCCGACGCTCAACCAGCGGTTCGGGATCCTCGTCCACCAGGTGCTCGAGCGCTACCACCAGAGCGCGGGGCGCACGCTGGACGAGCTCCTCGGCCTGCTGGAGGCGGGCTGGCGGCGCGGCGGCTTCGGCGCGTCCGACCAGGAGCGCCAGCTGCACGGCAAGGCCGAGGGCGCGCTGCGCCGCTACCACGAGCGCTTCCGCACCGACGAGGCCGAGCCGCTGTGGTTCGAGAAGGCCTTCAGCTTCCGGATGGGGGAGCACACGCTGCGCGGCCGCGTCGATCGGGTCGACCGCCTCCCCGACGGCGACTACGAGCTCATCGACTACAAGACCGGCCGCCCGCGGACCGCGGCGCAGCTGCGCGAGGACGTGCAGCTCTCGCTCTACGCGGTCGGCGCACGCGAGGCATGGGGCCTGGCCTCCTCGCGCCAGGCCTACCTCTACGTGCTCGACGACGCCAAGGTGCCGCTCCCGGTGGAGGAGGTCGACCGCGGCTGGATCACCGAGACGGTCCTCGAGGTCGCCGACGGCATCCTCGCCCAGGGCTTCGAGCCGACGCCCTCCTACGCCGCGTGCTCGATCTGCGACTACCGCATCGCGTGCCCGGCGGCGGAGCGCTGATGAACGACCGGATCCGAGCGCTGACCCAGCCGCTCAGGCGCGGGCCGCCGCGGCCCGCTCGGCCACGCGCGCGAAGGCCTGCGCGAGGTCCTCGACGAGGTCCTCGGGCGCTTCGATGCCGCAGCTCAGGCGCACGAGATCGGCTGGGACGGCGGCCGGGGAGTCCTCGACCGTCTGGTGCGTCATCGCCTGCGGGACCTCGATGAGCGACTCGACGCCGCCCAGCGACTCGGCGAGCGTGAACAGCCTGGTGGCTTCGGCGATGGCCGTCGCCTCCGGGTGGCGGAAGGAGACCATGCCGCTGAAGCCGGGCCAGCGCACGTCGACCACGCCGTCGGCGGTGCGCAGCCACTCGGCGACGGCCGCCGCGCTCTCGGCGTGGGCGCGCATGCGCACGGCGAGCGTGCGCAGCCCGCGGTGCACGAGGAAGGCGTCGAACGGCCCGGGCACGGCGCCGATCGACTTCTGCACGAAGCGCACGCGCTCGTGCAGGTCGGCGTCGCGCACGACGGTGGCGCCGCCGACCACGTCGGAGTGCCCGCCCAGGTACTTGGTCGTGGAGTGCACGACGGCGTCGGCGCCGTCTTGCAGCGGACGCTGGTTGGCGGGCGTGGCGAAGGTGTTGTCGACGGCGACGAGCGCGTTGCGCCGGCGCGCGACGACGCCTGGGATGTCGACCACGTTGAGCAGCGGGTTGGTCGGGGTCTCGACCCAGAGGAGCTTCGTCTCGTCACCCACCGCGGCGGCGAGCGCGTCGAGATCGGTCTGGTCGACCATCGTGTAGCGCAGGCCCCAGCGCGCGAGGACCTTGTCGACGAGGCGGTAGGTGCCGCCGTAGAGGTCGTTGGGGATGACGACGTGGTCGCCGGCGGAGCACACGGCGGTGATCAGCGCGTGGATGGCCGCCATGCCCGAGGCGAAGGCGGCTCCGTGCCCGCCTTCGAGCGCGCCGAGAGCCTGCTCGAGCGCCGTGCGCGTCGGGTTCGCCGCGCGGGCGTAGTCGTAGTCGTCGACCATCTCACCGACGCGGGGCTGCGCGAAGGTGGAGGTCTGGTGGATGGCCGGGATGACCGAGCCGTACGAGGGGTCCGGCTCCAGGCCGGCGTGCACGGTGCGCGTCTGGAAGCGGGTCATCGCGCGAGCGCCTCGAGCAGGTCGGCGCGCGTCAGGATGCCGCTCGAGCGACCGTCCTCGGTCACGAGCAGGGCCTGGCGGTCGCCGACGAGCAGCTCGACGGCCTCGCGCACGGGATCGCCCGACGACACGGCGGGGAAGGGAGGCTCCATGACGTCGACGATATCGGCGTTCAGCAGGGCGGGATCGTCGACGGCGTGCTTGAGCAGGCCGCGCTCGCCGATCGAGCCGACCACGCTCGACGCGTCGTGGGCGCTGACGACCGGCAGCTGCGAGACGCGATGCTCGTGCAGCAGCGCCACGGCGTCGCGCACCTTCTGGTGGGTCTGCACCGCGACGAGCGGCGGGATCTCGCCCGCGAGCTGCTTGGCGCGCAGCACGTCGCCCACCGTCTGGTCGCTGGCGCGCTCGAGGAACCCGTGCTGGGTCATCCACGCGTCGTTGTAGACCTTCGACAGGTACGAGCGACCGCCGTCCGGGAGGATCACGGCGACGAGCGCGCCGGGGTCGTCCACCTCGCGCGCCACCTCCAGGGCCGCGTGGACGGCGAGGCCGCCCGAGCCGCCGGCCAGGATGCCCTCGACCATCGCCAGCCGCCGCGTGGTGAGGAAGGCGTCGCGGTCGGAGACCGTGACGTAGCGGTCGACGATCGAGGGGTCGTAGGTCTCGGGCCAGAAGTCCTCGCCCACGCCCTCGACGAGGTAGGGCTTGACCTCGGGCGAGGAGTAGATGGAGCCGTAGGGGTCGGCGCCGATGATCTCGATGTCCGGGTTGCGCTCCTTGAGGTAGCGGCCGGTGCCGGTGATGGTGCCCCCCGTGCCGACGCCCGCGACGAGGTGGGTGACGCGCCCCCCGCTCTGCTCCCACAGCTCGGGTCCGGTGGAGAGGTAGTGGGCCTGCGGGTTGGCGGGGTTGAAGTATTGGTTGGGCTGGAAGGCGCCCGGGATCTCCTCGACGAGCCGGTCGGCGACCCTGTAGTAGGACTCGGGCGAGTCGGGCGGCACCGCGGTGGGCGCCACCACGACCTCGGCGCCATAGGCGCGCAGCAGGTCGATCTTCTCCTTGGACATCTTGTCGGGCATGACCGCGATGACGCGATAGCCCTTCAGCCGCGCCGCGATGGCGAGGCCGGTCCCGGTGTTGCCCGAGGTGGGCTCGACGATGGTGCCGCCGGGCTTGAGCTTGCCTTCGCGCTCGGCCGCCTCGATGAGGGCCACCGCCACGCGGTCCTTGATCGACCCGCCCGGGTTGAGCGCCTCGACCTTGGCCACGAGCTGCGGCGTCAGGCCCGCGCCGAGGCGCGAGAGGCGCACGAGCGGCGTGCCGCCGATCGCGTCGAGGATCGAGTCCTTGATGTCCACGGTGGTAGCCGGCGTGGTGGCGCTCATGCGGGGAGTGTGTCAGGTATGCGGCTCTTGGCCCACTCCCCCGAAGGATGTTTCGTCAATGTGACGTCTTGGTGCCGTTCCTTCGGCATCGCATGCCACAATGACCCCCATGCCGAACGATGGCCTGGACGACCTCGACCGCCGCCTGCTCGAGCTGCTGGCCGCCGACGCGCGGATCTCCAACGCCCGCCTCGCCGCCGCGGTGGGCGTGGCCCCTTCGACCGCGCTGGCGCGCGTGCGCGCGCTGCGCGCCCGCGGCGTGATCCGCGGCTTCCACGCCGAGATCGACCCGGCCGCGCTCGGGCGACCGCTCCAGGCGCTGGTGGCGATCCGCCTGTCGGTCCACTCGCGCGACCAGATCGAGTCGTTCACCGAGCACGTGCGCGCCCTGGCCGGCGTCCTCTCGATCTTCCACGTCACCGGCCAGACCGACTACCTGCTGTGGGTGGCCGCCCACGACGCCCACGACCTCCGCGAGTTCGTGGTCGAGCACCTGGCCTCCGACCCCGCCGTCGCCCACGCCGAGACGTCGCTCATCTACGAGCAGCGCCGCGGGCCCGGGATCTTCGCGGCCGACCCGGCGTAAGTGCGGTCGTCCGCTTGGCGTTGTGCGGCGGGTTCGGGCAGGGCAATGAGGGAAGGGAGTCGGCCGCCGCGCGTGCGCCCCGGGTGTCCGCGTGCGCCGCGCACCCCGGGTCTCCGCGTGCGCCGCGCGCCTCCGCCGCAATCCGCGCGTGTCTTGCAACACCTTCGAGCGCGCGCCAAGGGGTGGGCTCGCTTAACCAGGATTATCCTGGTTTTCCGGGCCCACCCCCTCCGGCGGGGCCAGAGATGTGACGGAAGACCCCCGGTTTGCGGCGAGAGGCGCACGCGGAGGCGGAACCGGACGCGCACTGCCCGCGCCAGAGGCAACCGCCACGCAAGGCCCTTCCTCCCTCACTGCCCTGGCCGCACAGCGCCGCAAGACGCGGGCGGAGAGAGGCGGCGGTTGACGGCGGCGGGCGGGCGGCGGGCGGAGAGCGGCGGTGGGTGGGCGGCGGGGCGGGGCGGCGCGGCGCGGAGCGCCCTACCCCGGCCCGCCGGCCTCCGGGCCGCGCTGGCGCAGGAAGCGCTGGAAATCCCGGGCGATGGAGTCGCCGCTGGGGAGGTCCTGGGGGCTCACGCTCGGCTCGTCCTCCTCGGCGGCCTGCTCGAGGCGCTCGACGAAGGCCTGCACGTCGGGGTCGCTCTGGACCGCGAGGGAGACCTGGCGCTCGTAGTCCGCGGCGGCCGACTCGAGCTCGCCGGCGTCGACCGACACGCCGATCAGGCCCTCGAGCTTGCGGATCAGCGCCAGCGCCGCCTTGGGGTTGGGGGCGGCGGCCACGTAATGGGGCACCGAGGCCCAGAGCGACGCGGTGGGGACGCCGGCCTCCTGGCACGCCGAGTGCAGGACGCCGACGATGCCGGTCGGGCCCTCGTAGGAGGACGGGCTGAGCCCGACGCGCTGGACGAGACCCTCGTCGGACGACAGCCCGGTGATCGGCACCGGGCGCGAGTGCGGCACGTCGGCCAGCAGCGCGCCGAGGGTGACCACCATCTGGGTGCCGAGCGCCTCGGCGAGGTCCACGATGAGCCGGGAGAACGAGCGCCAGCGCATCGAGGGCTCGGCGCCCTGGAGCAGCACGAGGTCGCGCGGCGCCCGTGGCACACGCGCCTCGTAGATCTCGACGTCGGGCCAGTCGATCTGTCGCGTGCGGCCCTCGACGAGCCTGATCTTCGGCCGCGTCGCCTGGAAGTCGATGAAGTCCTCGGGGTCGATCCGAGCGAAGCGCGTGGCGCCCAGCGAGGAGCCGAGGAACTGCAGCGCCGCCGACGCGGCGTCGCCCGCGTCGTTCCATCCGGTGAAGGCGCACACCAGCGCTGGGGCCCGCAGACCGTCCGGGCGATGCTCCCAGATGAGGGGCTGCATCCGCCTCACGGTACATCATGGCTTCGTGCCTTCTGCAGAGCTTCACGCCCTCCCCACTCCGCCCGCGGCCGTCGCCACCATGCGCGCCGGGGACGAGGTCAGCGCCGTGTTCGCGTGCACGCGCAAGGACCGCCTGACGGCGCGCACCGGCACGCCGTATCTGTCGCTCGAGCTGCGCGACCGCACGGGCGCGATCGCCGCCCGCGTGTTCCGTGACGCCGATCTCCACGCCGGCCGCTTCGAGCGCGGCGACCTCGTGCGCGTCGCCGGCCGAGTCGAGCGCTTCCGCGACGAGCTGACGCTCGAGGTGCGCGCCATCGCCCGCGCGGAGGACGCCGACCCGGCCGCCTTCCTCCCCGTGGCCTACCGCGATCTCGACGAGCTCGACGGCTTCCTCGAGCACCTCGCGGGCGAGGTCCGCGACCCGGCCTTCGCGGCTCTCCTCGCCGACCTCCTCCAGGACGCCGCGGTGCGCGCCGCGCTGCGCCGCTCGCCCTGCACGCGCAACGGGCACCACGCCTACCTAGGCGGTCTCCTCGAGCACACCGTCGCGGTCACCACGCTCGCGCTGGAGACGTGCGTCCTGCACCCGCGCCTGGATCAGGACCTGCTGCTGACGGCGGCCATCGTCCACGACCTCGGCAAGACCCGCGAGTTCGCGCTCGGCGCCGAGATCACGCTCACCGAGGAGGGCCGGCTCCTGGGCCACATCGAGCTCGGCCTGCGCCTGCTCGACCAGCGCGCGGCCACGCTCGACGAGCCGCGCCGGCTCGCCCTCGCCCATTGCGTGCTCGCCCACCACGGCGACCGCAGGCCGGCGACGGCCGAGGCGCTCGCGCTGTACCGCCTCAACGCGGTCGACGCCGCCGTCAAGGGCGCGCTCGAGCACGGCGTGCCGGCGCCGCAGTAGCCCGCCGCGGTCGCGGAGCGGAGGGCCCGCGAGGTGGGCGGGTTAAACGAAGAGGCGCCGGCGTTGGGGACACCGGCGCCTCGGCGGAGGGCCCCGGCGCCCCGGGGGGACCTGGGCGCCGCGGGACGAACATCGAGCCCACCGCGACGCGGCGCATCTTGGCGAGCCCCCGCCCCCGCCGGCAGGGGCGGTCGACGCGCGGCGCACCACGGGCGCCCGGCGGCGCACCGCGCCCGCCGGACGGCTACCGCTCGGCCAGGACGTCGGCCCATCCGCCGGGCTCGGCGGCAAGGGCCTGCTCGACCGCGCGCAGCAGCGTGGCGCGCGTGAACGGCTTCTGGATGAACGAGAGGTTCCGAGCGCGGGCGCCGTTGCGGACCAGGACATCCTCGGTGTGCCCGGACATGTAGACGACGCGCAGGTCGGGATTGCGCTCCATCGCGATCTGCGCGAGCTCCTGGCCCGTCATGCCCGGCATGACCACGTCGGTCACCAGGACGTCGACCGGCTCCCACGCGGCCAGCGCCTCCTCGGCGCCCGGCGCCTCGGTCACCGTGTAGCCATGGGACTCGAGGATCCGGCACGCCTGGCGGCGCACCGGCTCCTGGTCCTCGACGACGAGCACGCTGGCCGCCACCGGCGCCACGTCGGCAGGCTCGGCGGGCGGCTCGGCAGGGAGCACCGGCTCCGAGCAGCCGGGCAGGAAGATCGTCACGGTGGTGCCGCGACCGGGCGCGGACTCGATGTCGACCGTCCCCCCCGAGTCGGTGACGATGCCGTGCACGGTGGCCAGCCCCAGGCCGGTCCCCTGACCGGGATCCTTGGTGGTGAAGAAGGGCTCGAAGGCGCGGTCGCGCACCTCGTCGGGCATGCCGGCGCCGTCGTCGGCCACCGTGATGCGCACGCCGCCGTCCACCCCGCCCACGCCGATCGCCAGGGTGCCGCCGTCGGCCATGGCGTCGCGCGCGTTGACGGCCAGGTTGACGAGCACCTGCTCGAGCTGGGCGCGGTCGGCCAGGACGGGGACGAGGCCCGGGCCGACGGTGATCCGCAGCGCGATGCGCTCGCTGAGCGTGCGGTTGAGCAGCCGCTCGAGATCGCCCAGGAGGCTGCCGATGTCGAGGACCTCCGGCTTGACGACCTCCCGGCGGCTGAACATGAGCAGCTGTCGCGTGAGCGCCGCCGCCCGGTCGGCCGCGCGCCCGATCTCCTCGACGTCGTCGCGCACCGGATGGTCGGCCGGCAGCTCGCGGGCGGCGAAGCCCACGCAGGTAAGGATCACCGAGAGCAGGTTGTTGAAGTCGTGAGCCACGCCGCCCGCGAGCTGGCCCACGCTCTCCAGCCGCTGCGCCTGGGCCAGGCGATGCTCGAGCTCGGCACGCTCCTCGGCGCTGCGGCGGCGCTCGGTGATGTCGGTGGCGATGGTGACCACCGCGGAGACCTCGCCGTCGAAGTCGCGCAAGGGGAACTTGACCATGAGGAAGGTCCGCTCTTCGCGCCCGTCCGGCTCGGGGATGACCATCATCGCCTCGTAGGGCTCGCCGGTGATGGCCACGCGCTCGTCGATGTCGGGGTCGTCGGGACGGCGCGCGGCGGGGAGGAGCTCTTCCGAGGTGCGCCCGATCGCCTGCTCGGCGTCGACGCCGAAGAGGTCCTCCCAGCGGCGGTTGACCAGCACGTAGCGGTGCTGGACGTCCTTGACCATGATGAGCGCCGGCGAGTTGTCGATGATGGCCTGGAGGCGGTCCTCGCTGGCGCGGCGCTCGGCCTCGGCGCGACGGCGCTCGGTGATGTCGACGAGCTGGCACAAAAAGTAGAGCGGCTGCTCGCCGTCGCCGTGCATGAGCGAGACGTGGACGAGCGCGTGCAGGATCGTCCCGTCGGCGCGCAGGTAGCGCTTCTCGATCGCGAACGAGCGCCGTCGCCCGGCCAGCAGCTCCTTGATGAGCGGTCGATCGAGCCGGCGATCCTCGGGGTGGCTGAGGTCGTTGAGCGGCGAGGTCCGCAGCTCCTGCTCGGAGCGCCCGAGCATCTGGCACAGCGCGCCGTTCAGGCGCAGCCATCCTCCGTCGAGGTCGATGAGCGCCATGCCGATGGGCGCGTCGTCGAACGCGCGGCGGAAGAGCTGCTCGGTGGCGCGCAGGGCGTCCTCGACCCGGCGGCTGTCCGTGACGTCCTGGCAGGTGCCGTGCACGACCGCCGGGCGCCCGTCCTCGTCCAGGACGATCTCGCCGCGGGCCTGGACCATCCGCACGTCGCCGCTGGGCTGGACGATCCGGTAGTCGATGCTCCACGGCCGGCGCTCGGCCAGCGCCGTCTCGATGACGCGGGCCACGCGCGCGCGGTCGTCGGCGTGGATCTTCTCGAGGTAGGCGTCGTAGGAGCTCGTGCCCTCGCCCTCGTCGGGGCGCACGCCGTAGATGCGGTACAGCTCGTCGGACCATGTGACGCGGTCGGCGGCGATCTCCCACTCCCACGAGCCGAGGTGCGCGATCTGCTGGGCCTCGGCGAGCTGGGCCTCGTTGGCGGCCAGGTCCTGTTGCGCCTCGTAGCGCTCGGTCATGTCGAGGACCTGGCACACGTAGTACTGCGGCTCGTCGCGCAGGTCGCGCACGAGCGTCAGGCTCAGCAGCGCCACCACGGGCCGGTCGTCGCGGTGGCGCATCCGGGTCTCGATCTGCAGCGACGGGGCCGAGGACGCGAGCGCGGACTGCACCTCGTCGCCCTCGACGACGTCGGGCAGGCCGTGGGACAGCAGATGCTCGTCGGCGTGCCCGAGGAGACGGCACAGGGTCGAGTTGACCCTGAGGAACGCCCCGCTCGGGGCCAGAAGCGCCATGCCCAGCGGCGCGTCGCGGAAGGCGGCCGCGAGACGATCCATGAACGCGTCCTCGCGGTCGGTGATGTCGTGGACCACGGCGTAGATGACGCCGGTCGCCGCATCGACCGTCGATTGCGCCTCGACCCAGCGCACGACGCCGTCGGCACGCACCAGGCGGACGCGAAACGGCCGGCCCGTCCGGCCCTGGTCGAGGACGTCGGTCAGCTCGAGCTCGGTCGCTCGCCGGTCGCCCGGGTGGATGAAGTCCCACCACGAGCGCGCCAGGAGCTCCTCCTCGGTCAGGCCGAGGATCTCCAGGGCCGCCGCGTTGGCGCCGCGGGACCGTCCGTCGGCCGTGATGGCGAAGAGCGGATCCCTGACGAGCTCGAAGAGTCGCCGCTCGAGATGGCTGTCCTGGTCGGTGCTCACGGGCTACGCCGCCTGCTCCAGAAGGTGAGCGTACTGCCCCCGGCGAACGGCAGCATCAGACGGACAAGCGGCCAGTCTTCTCGATGGGACCGGAGCGCTGAGTAGGGTTCCTGCCCAAGGAGGTCAAGCCACTTTGCAGGATCGCATCCAAAGACGGGCGGACGTCACGCCTTCCGTCTCGGTGCATTTCGTGAACAACGTGCTGGCAACCGCCGCGAGCTACATCGAGGAAGACCCCGAGACCGCTCGTGACGTGCTCGCCGAGCTCGGGTCCTTCCTCTCGCACCGGCTGCGCGGCCCGCGCCTGGTCTCGGCGGCCGAGGAGCTCGACCACGTGAGCGTCTATCTGCGCCTGGAGCAGGCGCGCTTCCCGGAGCGCATCGACTACGAGCTGCCCGGCTCCGCGGAGCTCCCGACCGTGCAGCTGGCGCCGGGCGACGTCCAGGCGCCGCTCAGCGAGGCGCTCGGGCGCTGGCTGGCGCGCCAGCCAGGGCGGGTCCGCGTGGCCCTGCGGGCACGAGCCGACGGGCTCGACCTCCAGCTCGACCACCCTGACGAGCCCGGCGAGGCCGGCGAGCGGCTGCGCATCGGGCTCATAAGCGACCTCATGGGGGAGCCCTCGCGATGAGCTCGGGCCTGGCCATCCTCGCCGTCGACGACGAGCCGCGCGCGCTGACCGACATCAAGCGCCTGCTGGAGACGTCGGCCTCCGTGGAACGCGTGGCCACCGCCACCTCGGCCAAGGAGGCGCTCGTCTACCTCTCGGGCGGGCGGTACGACGCCCTCTTCCTCGACGTCGCCATGCCCGAGATCGAGGGCATGGCGCTGGCGCGCCTCCTGCGCCGCTTCGCGGATCCGCCGGCCGTCGTCTTCCTCACCGGCCATCCCGACGCCGCGGTCGAGGCCTTCGAGGTCCAAGCCCTCGACTTCCTCGTCAAGCCGGTCACGCGCGAGCGCCTGGAGTCGGCGCTGAATCGCGTGGAGCAGCACGTCCGCGGCAGCGAGGCCGCCAAGACGGGCGCCGCGGCGGACGGCAACGGGGCCAGCGCGGCGGCCGGGCCCGACGTGGTCGCCGTCGACAACCCCAAGGGCGGCGGCAAGCGTCTCGTGCGCCTGGAGACCATCTCCTTCGCCCAGGCCAACGGCGACTACGCGCGCATCGTCTGCGACGACGGGCGCTTTTTGCTGCGCACGCCGCTGAGCCAGCTCGAGAAGGACTGGGGCAACAGCGGCTTCGCGCGCGTGCACCGCGCCTACCTGGTCAACCTCAAGCACGCCGTCGAGCTTCGCGCCCAGCTCAACGGGACCGCCGTGCTGATCATGCGCGACGACACCGAGATCCCGGTGGCGCGGCGCAACGTCGCCGCCCTGCGGCGCCGGCTGCACGCGTAGATGACTGATTCCACGACCCCCACGACCATCTGCCCGCGCCCCGCGGCGCCGGATCGCCACCGTCCGAAGAGGTCCGTGGCTCTGCCAGTGCCCCCCTTCGGCCCGCGTCGCCCGGCATCCACGGTGCACGGCCATCTGGCCGCGCGGGCCGTGGAATCAATCATCTAGCGACCGGATGGTCACGCCTCGCGGCGGACGCGGCGTAGCAGCGATCCGGCGAGGTCGAGATAGGCCGTCAGGTCGGCCCGGCGCGGGCGCAGGTCGGCGAGGCGCACGTGGGACTCGGCCGCGAACGCGCGGAAGGCCACGACGACCGCGACGAGCCCGCTGACCGACGCCGCCGCCGCGGCGCCGTGGGCCTTCCACACGGGCACCAGCGCGAGGTTGAGCGCGGTGTTGACGACCAGCGCCGCCCCGACGACGCGGTACATCGACGCCGGCTTCTCCGTCTGCACCTGGAAGAAGGAGTACAGCGGCCTGATGGCGGCGAGGAAGACCACGTTCGGAGCGAGCATGAGCAGCAGCAGCGGGACGTCGTCGTAGCCGTGGCCGAGCACCCACGGGAGCGCCACGTAGCTGGCCGGGATCACGACGACGCTCGCGGCCGCGGCGAGGAGCATGCAGTGGCGGATCGTGCGGATCGTCAGCGCCGCCGACGCCTCGCGCGAATCGAAGCTGATCCGATTGAACGTGCTGAGCCCCAGCGCCTCGGTGGCCAGCAGCAGCACCTCGGTGGCGGCTACCGCGATCGAGAAGACGCCGACCGTGGCGTTGCTGGAGAAGATCGCCAGCGCGATGAGGCCGTTGCGCTCGTTGAGGACCTCGACGACCCGGAAGCCCGAGATCGTCAGGCCGTACCTCGTGACCCGGCGGTAGATGGTCAGCGTCCGAGGAAACTGCGGCGGCCCCATGAAGGCGCGCAGCCGGAAGTAGGCCGTGATCGCCAGCAGGACGAACGAGACCTCCCAGACGATGATCGTGGTGCGCGACGAGGCGTCGGCGAGCACCGGGGGAGCGATGAACACGACGGCGAGCACCGAGCGGCCGATCCGCAGCGCATTCACGGCGCGCACGTGGCCGAGCGCCTGGTACAGGCCCTCCTGGTAGGCGCGCAGGAGGACGAACGGGGTGATGAGCGAGGGCAGCGCCAGCACCCACCAGCGCTCGCCGAGCGCCGGGGAGATCGCGATCGCCACGGCCGACGTCACGCCCCCGGCCACGAACGCGACGACGATCGACAGGCCGAACAGCTCGCGCGGGGTCGCGCGGCGCTTGGCCAGCTCCACCGCGTTGGCCACCCAGACCGACCCGAAGGGAACCTGGCACAGGCCGATGCTCAGCGACGCCAGGGCGTAGAGGCCTCGGCCCGACGGACCCATGAACCGCCCGGTGAGAAGGATCATGACCATCTGCGAGAGCAGGACGGCGAACCTCGCCAGCAGGGCCTCGAGTCCCCCGGCGGCGATCGACGGCGGCTCGAATGCGTCGTGGGCGTCGGGCGGGCGCTCGACGCTCGAGCCCCCCGGCGGGCGTTGTTCCTTCGACACGATGAGGGAACCTATCCTTGGTTGCCGACTTGCCTAGCGGGTACACACCTGGGACGATCGGGGCAGCGGACTGGGGGCCGGGCAGGATCGCCCGGTGGGGCTGGGAGGTAGACGAGCCATGAAGACTCGGACGGTAGGGCCTGATCGATGAGGACTCTCCTCATCGACAACTACGACTCGTTCACGTTCAACCTCTTCCAGCTTCTGGCGGCCGTCAACCGCGAAGATCCGATCGTCGTGCGCAACGACGAGGCCACGTGGGCCGAGCTGGAGGGCCTCGACGTCGACAACATCGTGATCTCGCCGGGGCCCGGCCGACCGGAGCACAGCAAGGACTTCGGGGTCTGCAAGGACGCGATCGAGGCCGCCGAGGTGCCGCTGCTGGGCGTCTGCCTCGGTCACCAGGGGCTCGGGCACTACTGGGGAGGGACCGTCGTCCACGCGCCGGAGGTCATGCACGGCCGCCTCAGCGCGGTCTTCCATGACGAATCGCCGCTGTTCGCCGGTATCCCGCAGGGGTTCCAGGCCGTGCGCTACCACTCGCTGTGCCTGGCTCAGCCGCTCCCGGAGTGCTTCGAGGCCACGGCCTGGACCAGCGACCGCGTCGTGATGGGGTTGGCGCATCGCGAGCGGCCGCTGTGGGGCGTGCAGTTCCACCCCGAGTCCATCTGCACCAACGACGGGCGCCAGCTCGTCGAGAACTTCCGCGACATGACGGAGCAGGTCCGGGGTGAGATCCCGTCGCGGCCGCGTCTGAGGTCACCGGCCCGGTGGTCCTCGGCCCCGCCGACCGACGACGAGCCCGGCGCCGGCGCGCAACCGCCGCGGGGGCTGCAGCTCGCGGTCCGCAAGCTCGATCGCCTCTTCGACCCCGAGCGCGTCTTCTGCCATCTCTTCGCCCAGGAGCGACATGCGTTCTGGCTGGACAGCAGCAAGGCGTCCGACGGCCGCTCGCGGTTCTCCTTCATGGGTGCCAGCGGCGGCCCGCTGAGCTCGGTCGTGACCTACGACGTCGCCACGCGGGAGGTCCAGGTCGCGCGCCCCGACGGCACGGAGGTCCACCGCGAGTCGATCTTCGACTACCTCGATCGCGAGCTTCGCCGCCTCGGCACCGTCTACGACAACGTGCCGTTCGACCTCACCTCCGGCTTCGTGGGCTACCTCGGATACGAGCTCAAGGCCGATTGCGAGGGCGACCTTCCGCATCGCTCCACGCTCCCCGATGCCGCCTTCGTCTTCGCCGACCGGCTCATCGCCTTCGATCATCTCGAGGAGTCGACCTACGTCGTGTGCCTCACCGACGCCGCCACCTCGGCGGCCGGCGAGCGCTGGCTCGACGAGGTGAGCGAGAGGCTCGAGGCTCTGCCGCCGCTGCCCCCGCTCGAGATCGCGCCCGACGACGCGGCCGACTCGTCCGTCGAGTTCCGCTTCAGCCGCTCGCACGACACGTACATCGACGACATCAACCGGTGCAAGGACTACCTGACCGAGGGCGACACGTACGAGGTCTGCCTCACGAACAAGGTCTGGACTGACGCTGCGGTGGAGCCGCTGCGGCTGTACCGGATCCTCCGGCACATCAACCCAGCGCCCTTCTCGGCCTTCCTGCGCTTCGACGAGGCGGCGATCGTGAGCTCCTCCCCGGAGCGCTTCCTCAAGATCCACCGTGATCGCTGGGTGGAGGCGAAGCCGATCAAGGGGACGTGCAGCCGCGGCCGCGACGAGGAGGAGGACCGCCGGCGCAGCGAGCATCTGCGGACCGACGAGAAGAGCCGTGCCGAGAACCTGATGATCACCGATCTCCTGCGCAATGATCTCGGCATCGTGTGCGAGATCGGCACGGTGCACGTGCCGCATCTCATGGAGGTCGAGACCTACGAGACCGTGCATCAGCTCGTGTCGACCGTCGCCGGTCATCTCCGCGAGGAGGTGGGCGCGCCCAACTGCATCCGCGCGTGCTTCCCGGGCGGCTCGATGACGGGCGCCCCGAAGAAGCGGACGATGGAGATCATCGACGAGCTCGAGAAGGAGCCCCGGGGCGTCTACTCGGGCGCGATCGGCTATCTGGGCCTGAGCGGGGCGGCCGATCTCAGCATCGTCATCCGCACGATCGTGGTCGAGGAGGGCTCGACGTCGATCGGCACGGGCGGGGCCATCGTCATGCAGTCCGACGCCGAGGACGAGTACGAGGAGATCCTCCTCAAGGCCGAGGCCCCGATGCGGGCGATCCGGCTCTGCGTCGACGGGCAGGCGGGCCGCGAGGCGAGCGCGCACGAGCAGTCCGAGCAGCGAACGGTGAGGGCACGCGCGTGAGCCGTTCGGTCCAGGCGCGCGCCGGCACCGAGGCCGGCCCGCTGGCGCAGATGGTCCTGGCGGCCGCCGAGGACCTCGCCGGCCACGCCGCGGTCGTGCACGGGGGCGAGCGGATCAGCCACGCCGAGCTGGCCGAGCGCGTCGCGCGGCTTGCGCACGGCCTCTCGGCCAGGGGCGTCGGGGCCGGCGACCCCGTGGCGCTCGTCATGCGCGACACCCCGGCGTTCGTGACCAGCTTCCTGGCCATCGCCGGGCTGGGGGCGGTCGTAGTCCCGCTGAACCCCCATTACAAGGAGTCGGAGCTCAGGTTCTGCCTCGAGGATTGTCACGTCCGGGCCGTCATCGCGGACGCGGACAAGGCGGCGCTGTGCCGGGACCTCCTGTCGGGACGGGACGATCCGGTCGAGATCATCGCCGCCGGCGACGCCGGATCAGGCGCCGTCACCCTGGAGTCCCTCATCGCCGATCATGCGCCCACGGCGCTGGCCAGCGCGAGCCCCGACGACGACGCGGTGCTCCAGTACTCGGCCGGCTGCACCGGGGGCGCGAAGCAGGTTCCGCGGACCCAGGGCCAGCTTCGCTCGGAGGCCGACAACCTGGTCACGACGCTCGGCCTGACGCCCGCCGACGTCGTCCTCAGCACGATCCCGCTGTTCCACAGCTACGGGATGGGGTGCTGCATGCTCGCCGCGCTGCGCAGCGGGGCGACCCTCGTCCTCCTCGAGGACGCGCACCCGTTCGTCCTCCAGCGCGACCATGCCCTCCAGGTCATCGAGCGCGAGCGCGTGACGGTGTTCCCGGCCGTGCCCTTCATCCTGCGCCTGCTCGCGGAGGCGCCCGGCAGCGGCGACCTCTCGAGCGTGCGCCTGTGCTTCTCCGCCGCCAGCGCCCTGCCCCGCCCGATCTTCGACGCCTTCGCCCAGCGATTCGGCGTGCCCATCCGCCAGCTCTACGGATTCACCGAGGGCGGTGCGGTCACGGCCAACGTCGACGACGACCCGTGGGCGACGTGGCGCTCCGTCGGGCGTCCGCTCGACGGCATCCAGGTCGAGGTGCTCGACGAGGCGGGCAAGCCCGTGGGCCCGGGGCACATCGGCGAGATCGCCGTGCGCAGCCCGGCCCTGATGCGCGGGTACGCGGGCCTCGACGAGCTCAACCGGAGCATGTTCCGCGACGGCGCCTTCCTCACCAACGACCGGGGCCGCCTCGACGAGGAGGGCCGTCTGCACATCACCGGGCGCAAGCGCGTGCTCATCGACGTCAAGGGCGACAAGGTCGACCCGATCGAGGTGGAGGACGTCCTCGCCGTCCATCCGAAGGTCCGCGAGGTCGTCGTCGTCGGGGTCGAGAGCGGAGCCGAGGGCGAGGACATCATCAAGGCGGTCGTGGTGCCCGACGGCGCGTGCCAGGAGCGCGAGCTGATCCGCTTTGCCCGCGAACGGCTCTCCAACTACAAGGCGCCGCAGATGGTCGAGTTCCGGGAGGAGATCCCGAAGAGCCCCTCGGGCGAGATCCTGCGCAAGTACCTTGTCTAGCTCGTCCGGCATCGCGCGCGGAGGCTCGTCGACGGCGGCGGGGCAGCCGATCGCGCACGCCCGCGGCCCACGGCCCGACCCCGCGCTCGGCGTCTTCGAGACGCTGCTGGTCCTCTCCGGCCGGCCGGTCGAGCTCGAGGCGCACCTGGCACGCCTCGACGCGAGCCTGCGCGCCGTGTTCGGAGCGCGCGTGCCGGCGCGCGTGGGGGAGCTCGTGCTCGAGCACGCGCGCGGCGCGGAGCTGGCGCGGCTGCGCCTGACCGTCGCACCCGACGGCGAGGGCGAGCTCGCGGCCGACGTCGCCGTCACCGCCGTCGAGCGCTCCGTGGTGCAGCCGGCCTGGGATCGCGGCGCCGAGCTCGCGCCCGTGGTGGTCGCCGGCGGGATCGGCCAGCACAAGTGGGCCGACCGTCGGCTGCTGGCCGGCGCCGAGGCCGACATCGCGCCACGCGTGCCGCTGCTCGTCGACGGCGACGGCGCCGTCCTCGAGGCCAGCCGCGGCAACCTGTTCGTCGTCCGCGACGGGATCCTCGTCACCCCGCCCGCCGATGGCCGCATCCTCCCCGGCGTCACGCGGCGCCGCGTCCTGCTGCTCGCCGAGGCGCTCGACATCCCGGTGCGCGAGGAGCCCGTCCCCTTCGACCGGCTGCCCGAGGCCGCGGAGGTCTTCCTCACCGGCGCCGTCCGCGGGATCGAGCCCGTGCGTGGCTGTGACGGCACGCTCGTCGCCTCCGAGGAGCGGATCACGGCAGCGCTGGCTCGCGAGCTCGAGCAGGCGTGGGGCCTGGCATGAGCGCGAACGACACCGCCGAGCTCCAGCTGCTCATCGTGATGAGCCGGCGCGCGCCGTCCGACCAGGTCGAGGAGGTCCTGGAGCGCCTGGCCGGGGTGGGGGCGTACGGACGCGTCACGCCGGGCAAGGAGTCGACGGTGATCGGCGCGATCGGCGACCGCGAGGAGCTGGCCAGCCTGGCCCTGGAGGGCTTCGCGGGAGTCCAGCAGGTGCTGCCGGTCCAGCGGCCCTACAAGTTCGTGTCCCGGGAGACCTCGCCCGAGCCGACCCTCATCCAGGTCCGCGGGCGACGCATCGGCGGCGACCACTTCGGCTTCATCGCCGGACCGTGCACGGTCGAGAGCCGCGAGCAGACGCTGGAGACGGCCCGAGCGGTCCACGAGGCCGGGGCCAGCATGCTGCGCGGAGGCGCCTTCAAGCCGCGCACCTCGCCCTACAGCTTCCAGGGGCTGGGCGTCGAGGCGCTGGAGATCCTCGCGGAGGCGCGCGAGGAGACGGGGCTGCCGCTCGTGACCGAGCTCATGGACCCCCGCCACGTCGAGGCGGTGATCGGCGCCACCGACGTCGTGCAGATCGGCGCCCGCAACATGCAGAACTTCTTCCTGCTCTCCGAGGTCGGCCGGGGCGACAAGCCGGTGCTGCTCAAGCGCGGCCCCTCGGCCTCGGTCGAGGAGCTGCTCATGGCGGCCGAGTACATCCTCAAGGAAGGCAACCCGCGGGTGATCCTCTGCGAGCGGGGCATCCGCACCTTCGAGCGCTCCACGCGCTACACGCTCGACATCGGCGCGATCGCGGTGCTCAAGGAGGAGACCCACCTGCCGGTCATCGTCGATCCGTCGCACGCGGCCGGTCGACGCGAGCTCGTCCCCGCCCTGGCCCGCGCCGCGGTGGCCGCCGGCGCCGATGGGATCATCGTCGAAGTCCACCCGGTGCCGGAGAAGGCGCTGTGCGACGCGCCGCAGCTCCTTGCGGCGTCGGAGTTCGCCTCGTTCGCCCGGGAGATCACCGCACTCGTGTCACTGATGGGAAAGGTCGTCGGCTAAGCCATGAGCGGTTCCACCTCGCACCCCACGGACCTGACCCCCCTCCAGCAGGAGCTCTACGAGTTCGTCGCCTCGGAGCTGGCGTCGGGGCAGAGCCTCGACTCGATCACCGCCGACGACGACCTCATCAAGCGCGGCATCGTCGACTCTCTCGGCGTGCAGCAGCTCGTCGACTTCTGCCAGTCGCGCTACGGCATCCGCGTCGCGGACGCCGACCTTGTGCCGACGAACTTCCAGACGCTGCGCCAGCTGGCGGACTACGTCGAGCGCAAGCGGGGCGAGGGGGGCTCCCCCGGCCGGCTGAAGCTGCGCTCGCGCGACCGGTGAACACGGTACGGGTGACCGCCGTCGACCTCTCGTTGCTCTGGCGCGAGCAGGGTCCGAAGGCCGCGCTCGCCTTCCTCCGGGACATCGCCCGCGCCCAGCTCTACGTGAAGAGCGACGAGATGGTCCTGCTCAAGGAGCTGGCCTCGGACGATCCCACCGCGACGCGCACCATCCGGCTGGAGGAGGCGGACGCCCACCACCTGCCGCTGCTCGCCGAGTTCAACCGCCGGCAGTGCAACACCTCGCGGACACCTCGGTTCGAGAAGGGGCTGGCCGAGGGAAAGCGCGCGCTGCTCGGCTTCCGCGACGGCAGGCTGATCGGCTACATCTGGTGGCATGACGCGACGCAGGCGGTCAACGGCTTCTACCTGAGCCGCTTTGGCGTGGAGCTGGCCGACGACGACGTCTATGGCTACGACCTGTTCATCGCGCCCGAGCACCGCGGGCGCGGCACGCCGGCCGAGTTCGTCGCCAGCGTCGAAGCGGAGCTCGCGCGCCGCGGCTACCGGCGCATGTACGGCTTCGTGGACGGCGGCAACATGCCCGCGCGCTGGCTGTGGACGACCAGCGGCCACGAGGTCGTCATGCGCCGTCACACCCGCAGGGTCCTGCGACGCCTGATGTTCGTCGAGGGCCGGGGGTGGCAGCGATGCTGACCGAGGACCTCTATGCCCACGCGCAGGAGCGCGGCGGCCAGGTCGCCCTCATCTGCGGCGAGGAGCGCCTGAGCTGGACCGACCTGCTGGAGCGCGTCGAGCGCTTGGCGCACGGGCTGACGAACACCGGCGTCGGCGCGGGCGACCCGGTCGCCCTCCTGCTGCCCAACTCGCCCGCCTTCGTCGTGAGCTGGCTGGCCATCACCGGCCTCGGGGCCGTCGTCGTTCCTCTCAACCCGCAGTTCAAGCGGGACGAGCTCGCGTTCTACTTCCACAACAGCGGCGTGCGCGCGGTGATCGGCGACGAGCCTCGGATCGCCCTCGCGGAGCGCGTCGTGGGCGCAGGCGACGAGAGCGTGCCGCTGATCACGACGGCTGCGGCCGACGAGGGGGCGGTCTCGTTCGACGGGCTCATCGAGGAGCACTCGCGCCTGCGGCTCGGCGCGCGCGAGGCCGACGAGGACTACGTCTTCCAGTACTCGTCGGGATCGACCGGACGTCCGAAGCGGGTGGCGAGAACGCACGGGCAGTGCTGGGCCGAGGCGGACAGCTACATGATCAGCATGGACATCACGCCGGCCGACCGGCTGTTCTGCGCCATACCGCTGTTCCACACGTACGGCATGGGGAACTGCCTCCTCACGTTCGTGCGGACGGGCAGCACGCTCGTGATCATGGAGGAACCCAACCCGTTCATCCTCAATCGCGGGCGCGCCCTCGAGCTCCTCGAGCGCCACGAGGTGACGATCTTCCCCGGCGTGCCGTTCAACTTCCGCCTGCTCGCCGAGCTCGAGGATCCGCCGGAGCTGCCGTCACTGCGCCTGTGCTTCTCGGCCGGCACCGGCCTGCCCAAGCAGGCGTTCCACGGCTTTTTGGACAAGTACGGCATCGCCGTGCGCCAGCTCTACGGATCGACCGAGACCGGCGTCATGACGATCAACATGGACCCCGATCCGGTGGCCACCTCGGCCTCCGTCGGGACGCCGGCCGCCGGCGTCGAGGTGAGGGCGGTGGACGAGGACGGGGGGCCGCTGCCGCAGGGCGAGGAAGGGGAGATCGCCGTCAGCGGCCCCGCCATCACGCGCGGCTACGCCGACATGGAGGAGCTCACCCGCGAGACCTTCCGCGACGGCTGGTACCTCACCGGCGACCTCGGGCGGGTCGACGCCGAGGGTCGCGTCTTCATCACCGGCCGCAAGAAGCTCTTCATCGAGGTCGCCGGCCACAAGGTCGACCCCGTCGAGGTCGAGGACGTCCTCGTGGCCCATCCGAAGGTGCGCGAGGCGGTCGTCGTCGGCGTGAAGGGCAGGGTCGAGGGCGAGGAGATCGTCAAGGCGGCGGTCGTCGCCGACGACGACTGCGAGCAGCGCGAGCTCGTCGCGTTCTGCCAGGAGCGCCTGGCCAACTTCAAGGTGCCCCAGATCGTCGAGTTCCACGAGGAGATCCCCAAGAGCCCGCTGGGCAAGATCCTTCGCAAGTACCTCATCGAGTAGCGGTGCCGGACGGCTCGGCGGTGGCCTCGGCATACTAGGGCCGTGTCCGCCGCCGCGACCCTGGCCGAGCACATCGAGCCCCTCCGCGCCGATCCGGCGCACAGCGCGATCCTCCTCGACGTCGACGGCGTCCTCGCCCCCATCGTCCGCCACGCCGACGATGCCCACGTGCCCGAGCCGACGCGCGTCCCGCTCATCGCGGTCGCCAAGCGCTACGGACTCGTCGCCTGCATCACCGGGCGCCGGGCGACCACCGCGCGGCGCATCGTCTCGCTGGGCTCGATCACCTACGTCGGCAACCACGGTGCCGAGATCCTGCGCGGCGGCGCCACCGAGGTCGAGCTCGACCCCGAGGTGGCGGCGTGGTCGCGGCGGATGGCCGAGTGGGCCGAGCGCGCCCGGAGCAGCCGGCTCGACCGCCTGCGGGTGCGCAGCGAGGACAAGGACGTCATCCGGGCCTACCACTGGCGCGGGGCCCCCGACGAGGCCGCCGCCGAGGAGGCCGTCCGCGAGCTGGCCCAGCGCGCCGAGGAGGAGGGCTTCGTGGTCCACTGGGGTCGCAAGGTGCTGGAGGTCCGGCCGCCCGTCGCGCTCAACAAGGGACGCGGGGTCGAGCGCCTGCTCGAAGGGACGGCCATCAAGGCCGCGCTCTACGTGGGCGACGACAGCACGGACCTCGACGCCTTCGAGACGCTGCGCCGGCTCACGGCCGAAGGACGGCTGGAGACCGGGCTGTGCGTGGGCGTGCGCTCCGACGAGACGCCGCCCGAGCTCGAGGAGCAGGCCGACATGCTCGTCGACGGGCCGCACGGCGTGCGCACGCTCCTGTCCGCGCTGGCCGCGTAGGCGCCGGTGCGCTTCGTCGACCTGCTCAAGACGACCGTGATGCTGAGCGCCGGCGCGGCGACGATGCTGGCCGTCGTGACCGTCATCGGCGCCACCGCCGACCGCGACGACACGCTCGTGCTCGTCGCGGCCGGCTGGTGGGTGGCGGCCTCGCTCATCGGCGCGCTGCTCGGGCGTCGCATGGTGGTGACGGCCCAGATCGGGCGGCTGCTGGCCGACGCGAAGATGGCCACGATGCTGCCCCAGCACCGGCCCGCCACCGTGGTCCTCAACCGGCTGTGGCCGCTGCTGGGGTCGACGGTGGCCGCCGGCGCGGTCGGCGTCGTCTTCCCCCAGGTCCCCGCCGTGGCCTGCGGCTTCGCCGTCATCTGGTCGCTGGCCTGGCGCCGCCAGGACGCGGCCGTCCTGGCCATCGAGGAGCGCGACGGCGTCACCTTCTACGTCGAGCGCACGTCGCCCGTGCGCGCCATGCGCCTCGTGCGCACGCCGGGCTTCCGGCGCGAGGTGCCGACGCTGACGTCGGTCGACGGGACGCGCTGAAGCGCGACCGGCGGACCGCCGTGGCCACCGATCTGCTCCTCGTCTCCCTGGGCTCGACGGCGGGCTTGCGCGCCGCCGATGCCGAGCTCGCCCAGGCCCTCGAGCGCGCCGGGGCGAGCGTGGCGGTGGTGGCCGCCGCCCCGCGGCGCGACGTGCGCACGTTCGCGCTCACCGATCTCGCCTGGGCGCTCGCGGCGCGCGCCGCCGCGCGCGGGGGCCTCGCCGAACACCGCCCGCGTGCGGTCGTCTACTGCACGACCACGGCCGCGCTGCTGTGGCCGCAGCCCGGCGCCATCCGCTACGACGCGCCCGCGGCGGCCAACCGCCCGGGGCGCCACGGACTGTGGCAGCGCCCGCTCGAGCGCCGGCGCCTGGGCGAGGCGAGCCTGCTCGTGCCCCAGGCGCAGGGCGCGCTCGACGAGGCGCCCGCGTCCCGCGCCCCCGCCGTCGTCGTCCCCATCCCCGTCGAGCCGTCGGGGCCGCGCGCCGCGGCGCGCGACCTCGCCGCCATCACCTACGCGGCGAACCCCGAGAAGAAGGGTCTGGACCGGGTGCTGGCGGCGTGGGCGGCGGCGCGGCGCGAGGGCGAGGAGCTCGTGGTCACCGGCACCGAGCGCGTCCCGCGGGCGCCGGGCGTGCGCGCGGCCGGACCCCTGACGCCGGACGCGTACCGGGCCCTGCTGCGCCGCGCGCGCGTGTTCGTCACCGCGCCCCGACGCGAGGACTACGGGCTGGCCCAGCTCGAGGCGCTGGCCGACGGCTGCCAGCTGGTGACCACCGCCGCGCCCGGCCCGTACGCGGCGCTCCCGCTCGCGCGCGCGCTCGATGCGCGGCTGGTCTCCGACGACCTGGCGACGGCGCTGCGCGCCGCGCTCGACGCTCCCGCGCCGGACTACGCCGACCGCGCGCTGCGCGCGGTCGCGCCCTACCGCCGCGCCGCCGTCGACGCCACCGTGCGCGACGAGCTGCTGCCGCGGCTGCTGGCCGGCGGCGCGTGAGCGGCGGCGCAGCGCGCTTCGCGGCCGCTCGTCACCGCGCGCGCTTGCGCAGCGGGGCGAACTCCTCCCACGACAGGGTGTTGGCGACGTCGGCCTTCGTCAGCCACGCTCGCCGGGCGGTGGCGATGCCCCACCGCGTGTGGACGAGCGTGTTGGCGCCGTGGGCGTCGGAGTTGACGATGATCCGCACGCCGGCCTGCGCCGCGGCGCGCGCGTTGACGTCGTTGAGGTCGCGGCGGTCGGGCGCGGAGTTGATCTCGAGCATCGTGCCGGTGCGCGCCGCGGCCTCGATGACGCGCTCGACGTCGAGGGCGTAGGGCGCGCGCTTTTCGATCTTGCGTCCGGTCGGATGGCCGATGGCGTCGATCAGCGGGTGCTCGACGGCGGCGACCATGCGGTCAGTCATCGCCGTCGCGTCCATCGCGAACGACGTGTGCACCGAGCCGATGACCCAGTCGAGCTGGGCCAGCAGCTCGTCGTCGTAGTCGGGACGGCCGTCGATGCCGATGTTCGTCTCGGTCCCTACGAGCACGCGGATGCCCTCGAGGCGCGCGTCGAGCTCGCGGATCTCCTCGATCCGCGCGCGCAGCGCGTCCGGCGTGACGTGGTTGCCGAACCCGTGCGTGGCCGAATGGTCGGTGATGGCGACGTACTCGAGGCCCATCTCGCGCGCGCGCACCGCCATCTGCTCGGCCGTCGTGCGACCGTCGCTGAGCGTCGTGTGCATGTGCAGGTCGCCCTTGAGGTC
Source organism: Solirubrobacteraceae bacterium (assembly GCA_036379935.1). Classification (GTDB taxonomy): domain Bacteria; phylum Actinomycetota; class Thermoleophilia; order Solirubrobacterales; family Solirubrobacteraceae; genus JAOPZW01. Next base: position 45,175 of record DASVFT010000139.1, read on the forward strand.
CGCGTGCTCGACGAGGACCGGCACGTCGCCGTCGGTCAGCGTGAGCTCGCCGCGGTCCTCGCGCAGCTCGGGCGGGATCCACGGCAGCCCGAGCAACGCGTAGACCTCCTCCTCGGTGGCGCAGCGGTGCGTCACCCCGGTGGCATCGTCGAGCAGCCCGTACTCCGAGACGTGCAGGCCGCGGCGCACGGCGGCCTCGCGCAGCGCCATGTTGTGGCGCCGCGAGCCGGTGAAGTGCTGGAGCAGGTTGCCGAACTGGTCGGGCTCGACGACGCGCAGATCGACGGCCATGCCGGTGTGCGTGCGCGCCCGCGCGGCGTTCTCGCCGGGCGACGAGGAGCGCTCGATGACGTCGAGCGCCGAGAAGGCCGCGAGCAGCGCCGGCGGGTCGGAGGCGGTGGCGATGATGTCGAGGTCCTTGACCGCGTCGGTCAGGCGCCGCGCCGAGCCCGCCAGCTCGACGCGATCGGAGGCCGGATGGACGCGCAGCGCCGCGACGATCCCCTCGCCGATGTCCAGCGCCTTGTTGAGCAGAACGCGCGGGCGCGGTGCGTCGGCGACGCCGGCCGCGAAGGCGGCCAGGACCGACTCCTCGAACTTGGCCCCGAAGCCGCGCACGTCGCGCAGCGTGCCTCCCTCCGCCGCCGCGCGCAGGGACTCCAGGGAGTCGATGCCCAGCTCGTCGAAGAGCTTGCGCGCGCGCTTGGGCCCGAGGCCGGGGAGGCGGGTGAGGTCGACCAGGCCGGGCGGGATGCGCTCGCGCAGCTTCTCGACCGCGGGGATGGTGCCGGTCTCGATCAGCGCCTCGATCTTCTCCTGGAGCGTGCGGCCGATGCCGGGGAGCTCGGTGACCCTGCCCTCGCGCGTCATGGCGGCCACCGAGCGCGGCGCCTCGCGCACTGACTTGGCCGCGTTGCGGTAGGCGAGCACGCGGTGGACGACCGCGCCGTCGAGCTCGTAGAGATCGGCGAGCTCGTCGAAGAGGGCGGCGATCGTGGCGTTGGGGGGATCGGGCATGGGCGCTCGTCCATAAGGTACGCGGCGCCCCATGCCCGGACCGCCCTGGCTCATCTTGCCCACCTTCAACGAGGCCGAGAACCTCGGCGCGGTCGTCGCCTCCGCGCGCGACGTGCTCGCCGCCACCGCGCCCGACGGCTTTCGCGTGCTCATCGTCGACGACTCCTCGCCCGACGGGACGGGGGCGATCGCCGACCGCCTGGCCGCCGCGCATCCGGGCGAGGTCGAGGTCCTGCACCGCGCCGAGCGCCGGGGCCTGGGCCCCGCCTACCTCGCCGGCTTCGAGCGCGCGCTGGCCGGGGGGGCCGGCTACGTCTTCGAGATGGACGCCGACCTGTCCCACGATCCCGCCGACCTGGGCCGGCTGCTGGCCGCCGTGCGCGACGGCGGCGCCGACGTCGCGCTGGGCTCGCGCTACGTCGAGCACGGCGGCGTGGCCGACTGGGGCCTGATGCGGCGGCTCGTCAGCCGCGGCGGCTCGTGGTACGCGCGACGCGTGCTGGGGCTCGACGTGCGCGACCTCACCGGCGGCTTCAAGTGCTTCCGGGCCGAGGTGCTGCACGCGATCGACCTGCCGACCGTGCGCTCGCACGGCTACGCCTTCCAGGTCGAGCTCACCTACCGCGCGCTGCTGCGCGGGTTCCGCGTGGTCGAGGTGCCGATCGTGTTCCGCGACCGCGTGCGCGGCACGTCGAAGATGTCGTGGCGCATCGCGGTGGAGGCCGCGTGGCTCGTGCCGCAGCTGCGGCGGGGCGTGGCGCATCTGCGACATCCGGCCGCCGAGCCTCAAGCGCTGGCGTCGCCGCGCCGAAGCGACGGGGCATGAAGGTCAGCGACCTCGCCTTCGTCCAGGGCATGGACGACACCCGCGCCACCCTGCGGCGCTGGAACGCCGCGCCGCTGGCCGCGGTGCGCCCCTGGGCGCTCGGGTCGGGCGCGATCTCGCTGGGATTGCTCGCCGCCGTGTGGGTCATCGCCCACGGCGTGACCCCCGACGTGACCGGCTACCGGATCCCCGGCCTCAACGGCGCCGTGACCGGCGAGGCGATCGGCCGGGTGCTGTTCCGCAACTCGCTCGTGCTGGCGCTGCACGCGATGGCCTGCGTCGCGGGCTTCATCGCCGGCAGCTCGCTGCCGCTGCAGGCCAAGCACCACCAGGGCTGGTGGCGGACCGTGCACGAGAAGGCCGGACCCGCGGCGATCGCCTTCGTCGCCGCCGCGACGGCCTTCTCGCTGTGCACGCAGGCCTACGTGCTGGGCAGCGCCGCGTCGACGCTGGCCACGCAGCTGGACATACCGCGCAGCGTCCTGATGCTCACGCTCCTGCCCCATGCCGTCCCCGAGCTCGTCGCGCTATTCCTGCCTCTGGCGGCGTGGATGATCGCCAGCCGCCGGGGCGCGTGGGAGGAGCTGCTCGCGGCGACGGCGGCCACGACGGCGCTGGCGGTCCCGGTGCTGGTGCTGTCGGCCAACCTCGAGGTCTTCGTGTGGCCGCGCCTCCTGCGCCTCGCCTCGCCGCTAATGTGACCACTACACTTTGTATAGTGACTGGTGGACGCCAGCACGCAATCAGGGAGACACCACATGGCAGACAACATCATCGAGGTCACGGACGCCAGCTTCCAGGCTGAGGTCATCGAATCCGAGACCCCCGTGCTGGTCGACTTCTGGGCTCCGTGGTGTGGCCCGTGCCGCGTCGTGGCCCCGGTGCTCGAGGAGATCGCGAGCGAGCGCGCCGATCTTCGGATCGTGAAGCTCAACGTCGACGAGAACCAGGAGACCGCCGCGCGGTACCAGGTGCTCTCGATCCCGACACTCATCGTCTTCAAGGGCGGAGCCGAGGCCAAGAAGGTCATCGGCGCCTACCCGAAGAAGCGCCTCGAGGCCGAGCTCGAGCCGGTCCTGGCCTAGCGGCCGGGGCGGCTAGGCCCGACCACTGCGCGGCCGCTCGGCCGCGGTTCGGTCGAGCAGCACGCGGGCGTCCTGACCGGCGCGCTCGCGATCGTCGAAGCGCAGTCCCTCGCGCTCGAGCAGCGTCCCTTGGGGATGCCCTCCACCACCGTGCGCAGCTTGTCGCGGTCCATCTCCGCCTCCCGTCGTCGCGTGGTCACGCGCCGACCGTACGACCGCCCCGGCCCCTGACCGCGGCAGCGCGCGCCAACTGGCACAGCGGCTGCGCAGAGAAGGGCGGCCGCGCATGAGGGATGCGCGACCGCCCTCCAGGCTGTCCCATCGGGAGACCAGTACTGGGTCGGCAGTGCCCGGCGAGGACTTGAGCGGCGCGCCTAGGCGCGCGCGAGGGCAATCCGCAATTCGCGACCTTCGATGGTCGCCGGCGCCCCGTCGTGGGCGCCGTCGTAGCCGACCTCGACGGCCAGCACCTCGCCGGCCACGTAACCCTCGTGGGCACGCGCGGCGCCCACGAGCTCGTCGTCGCCTCCGAGCACCAGCCGGATGCGGTCCTCGACCGCCAGTCCCGCGGCCTTGCGGGCGCTCTGCACGGCGTGCACGACCTCGCGCGCCAGGCCCTCGCGGCGCAGCTCGTCGTCCAGCGCGAGCTCGAGCGCCACCGCGTGCGAGCCCTCGCGCTCGAGCTGGTAGCCCTCCAGCGGCGCCATCGAGAGCACGAGGTCCTCGGGTCCCAGCTGGTGATCGTGCCCGTCGACGGCGATGCCGATCGAGCGGCCCTCGCGCAGCGCTTCGGCGACGTGCGCGGGATCGAGGGCCGCGACCGCCGCCACCACGTGCGGCATCCACTTGCCGAAGCGCGGCCCCAGCGACCGGTAGTTGGGCTTGACCTCGTAGGAACCGAGCTCGTCAGCGGCCTCGACGAAGCGCAGCTCCTTGACGTTGAGCTCGTCGCGGACGAGGGCGCCCAGGCGCTCGATCGCCTCGCGCTCGCGCCCCGCGGCCACCACGACCGCCTGGCGCAGCGGCTGACGCAGCTTGACGGTGGCCGCCGACCGCGCGCTGTGTCCGAGGCGCACCGCCTCGCGCGCGACCGCCATGTCCTGCTCGAGGTCGAGGTCGCGTTCGCCCGCCGACGGCCAGTCCTCCAGGTGCACGGAGGCCAGCGACCCGTCGAGGTTGTCGTAGATCTCGTCGGCCACGAACGGGCAGAAGGGAGCAAGCAGCTTCGCGACGGTCAGCAGGCACTCGCGAAGCGTCTCGAACGCCGCGCTGTCGCCCTCCCAGAACCGCCGGCGCGAGCCGCGCACGTACCAGTTGGAGAGATCGTCGACGAAGGCGGCGATCACGCGTCCGGCGGCGGTGGCGTCGAAGACTTCCATGCGGTCGGTGACCTCGGTCACCGTCGCGCTCAGGCGCGAGAGCACCCAGCGGTCCAGCTCCGTGCGCTCGCCCTCGCGCTCGGGCCGGTAGATGCTCAGGAACGCGTAGGTGTTCCACAGCTGGCGCAGGAACAGGCGCACGCTGTCGCCGATGGTCTCGACGTTGAAGCGGTAGCCGTCCCAGGGGTTCTTCGAGGTGAAGAAGTACCAGCGGAAGGCGTCGGCCCCGAAGCGGTCGATGACGTCCCAGGGCGCCACGACGTTGCCCTTGGACTTCGACATCTTCTGCCCCTCGTCGTCGAGGATGAGGCCCAGGCAGACGACGTGCTCGTACGGGGAGCGGTCGAAGAGCAGCACGCTCTCGGCCAGCAGCGAGTAGAACCAGCCGCGCGTCTGGTCGAGCGCCTCGCAGACGAAGTTGGCCGGGTAGCGCGCCTCGAAGCGCTCCTCGTTCTCGAACGGCGCGTGGTACTGCGCGAACGGCATCGCGCCCGAGTCGAACCACACGTCGATGACCTCGGGCACGCGCTCCATCCGCGCCCCGCAGTGCGGGCACGGAAAGCCGATCTCGTCCACGAACGGGCGGTGCGGGTCCTCCACGCGCACGCCCGAGAGCTCCTCGAGCTCGTCGAAGGAGCCGACGACATGCGTGTGCTCGCGGTCGGCCGTGCAGCGCCACACCGGCAGCGGCGTGCCCCAGTAGCGCTCGCGCGACAGCGCCCAGTCGACGTTGCCGCGCAGCCAGTCGCCCATCCGCCCGTCGCGGATGTGCTCGGGGTGCCAGTCGACCTCGGCGTTGGCCTCCAGCAGGCGATCGCGCAGCTGCGAGGTGGCGATGTACCACGAGCGGGTGGCGTAGTAGATCAGCGGGTCGCCCGAGCGCCAGCAGTGCGGGTAGGAGTGCTCGTAGGTCTCGGCGCGCAGCAGCCGCCCGCGCGCGCGCAGATCCTCGATGAGGTCGGGGTCGGCGTCCTTGACGTAGCGCCCGGCGTAGGGACCGATGCGCTCGTCGTAGGTGCCGTCGGGCCGCACGGGATTGACGACGTTCAGGCCGTACTGCGCGCCGAGGCGGAAGTCGTCCTCGCCGAAGGCGATGGCGGTGTGCACGAGCCCGGTGCCGTCGTCGGCGGTGACGAAGTCGCCGAGCAGGACCGTGTGGCCGCGCTCCCCGTAGGCGTCCGCCTTGAGAAAGCCGAACGGCGGCTCGTAGCGGACGCCGTCGAGCGCCGCGCCCGGGAAGCGGCCGAGGATCTGCACGGGGTGGGTGGGATCGTGTCCGAGCACGCGTTCCACGAGCGACTCGGCCACCACGACGGGCGCCTCCAGCGGCCCCGCCTTGGCGCGCACGTAGGTGAGCTCGGGGTCGACCGCGACCGCCGCGTTGGAAACCAGCGTCCAAGGGGTGGTGGTCCAGATGAGCAGCTCGTCGCCCGCCTGGAGCGGCCCGCCGTCCTCGACCACCCCAAAACGCACGTAGACGCTGGGGTCGACCACCGTCTTGTAGCCCTGCGCGACCTCGTGGCTGGACAGCGCCGTCCCGCAGCCCGGACAGTAGGGCACGACCTTGTGGCCCTCGTAGAGCAGGCCCTTGTCGTGGATCCGCCGCAGCGCCCACCACACCGACTCCACGTAGCTGGCGTCGAGCGTGCGGTAGGCGTCGTCGAGATCGATCCAGAACCCGATGCGCTCGGTGAGCGCGTTCCACTCCTCGACGAACTCGAGCACGGACTCGCGGCAGCGCTGGTTGAACTCGGCGATGCCGTAGGCCTCGATCTCGCGCTTGTTGGCGATCCCGAGCTTCTGCTGGACGGCGATCTCGACCGGCAGGCCGTGGCAGTCCCAGCCGCCCTTGCGCTCCACGTAGTAGCCGCGCATCGTCTTGTAGCGCGGGTAGATGTCCTTGAACACGCGCGAGAGCACGTGGTGCGACCCGGGCGGTCCGTTGGCGGTGGGTGGCCCCTCCCAGAAGACCCACGGCTCGGCGCCCTGGCGGCGACGGAGCGACTCGCGGAAGACGTCGCGCTCGCGCCAGCGCGCCAGGACCTCCTGCTCGAGGGCAGGGAACGACTGCTGCGGGTCGACCGGGCGGCGCGCCATGGAACCCCGGATTGTAGGAAGCGTCAGGCGGCCAGCTTGCGACAGATCTCGGCCAGCGAGCGCTTCTCTTCCTCGTCGAGCACCTCGAAGGCCGCGCGCACGCGCTCGGTGTGCTCGGGGAAGAGGCGCTCGACGACCTCCTCGCCGGCCGCGGTGAGCGTCACCGCGGCCGCGCGGCGGTCGTGCGCGAGGCGGGTGCGAACGACGAAGCCGCGGCCTTCGAGCGTGGTCACCACCTCGGTGGCGTTGGCCTTCGAGGTGCGCAGCCGACGACGCAGCGCGCGCAGCTCGAGCTGCCCGCCCGCGGTGGTCAGCACCACGAGCACGCTGAACCCGGAGGCGCTCAGGCCCTCGCGCTCGAGATCCATCGAGAGGCGGCGGCGAACGCTCGCCTCGGCCCGCAGCAACGACTCCAGGGCGCGGTGCGCGAGGGGGTCGCCGGTCACGAGCGTCATGGCGCCGAGATGATGCCGACGAGAGCGGACGGGTGCGGCGAGGAGAGCCAGCTAGTGGCCGACGGCGGCCAGGGGGCGGCTCGACCGCGACGCGGGCGGCGCATCGAGCGCTTCGGCGACGCTCTGCGACGCCACCAGCGGCGAGTCGCCCAGGCGCGGCACGGTGGAGGCGCCCGCCGAGGGCAGGGCGCCCCGGAAGTCGTAGATGGCGACCTGCTCCCCGCCGATGCGCCGTGCCGAGTACACGAGCCGGCCGAGGCCGTCGAGCGACGCGCGCTGGCCGGTGAGGATGACCGCGCGCGGGGAGAGCGCGTGCAGCGCGCGCGTCAGGCGGCTGGGCTCGAGGGCCACGGTGAGGGTCAGCGTCCGCAGACCGCGGCGGCGCAGGCACAGCTCGAGCGCCTGCGCGTGGAGCGCATCCATGTCGCAGGGGCCGGTGGCGTCGAAGACGAGGACGCCGTCGCGGCGGCTGGCGGGCGGCGCGACGCGCATGGCCGCGGCCAGCCAGCCCGTGGCCCAGCGCCACGCGAAGCCGTACTCGGGGCTCGACGCGTCGCCGTCGGGGTCCAGCGCCTGGACCCCGGGCAGCAGCACCTCGTCGATCGTGCGCTCGACCGAGCGCACGGACAGGCTCTCCTCCATGACGCCGTCGGCCTCGGCCTCGTCGAAGCGCGTGAAGGCGCTGCGCAGGCGGCCGGGCGTCGCCGGTCCGGCGCCGCGCTCGCG
>DASVFT010000140.1:0-15453 GCA_036379935.1 Solirubrobacteraceae bacterium
AAGCCGTCTTTGGTGTACAGCACCGGGGCGTGGTCGACATGGATCTCGCCGACGATCCGACCCAGGTTCGCCGGGATCTCGATCGGATACTCGACCTGGCTGGCCCCGGACGGATCGTCCGGGTCGCTCCACATGAACAGGCTCTTGTCGAACCGCAGGATCTTGCGCCCGTTACGCAGGAAGTCGATCCCGTACTCCTTCGAGGAAAGCTCCCTGGCGATCCCGAGCCACCCATGCACGCGGCGCTCGCGCTCGACCAGGTCCTTCGATCCGCAGCGCTCGCACGTCTCGGCATCGAGTTCCTCCTGCCACGTCCCGCACGTCCGGCACGCGGACACCGGCGTCAGCGGCTCGTCGATCTTCACGACGGCGACGACGTCGGTTCCGCGGTACGGCACCGACCGTTGGGCGGACCACACGCAGTGCCGCCACGGCTTGACCTCGATCTCGTCGACGGTCAGCGTGTAGCCTCGGTCGCCGATCAGGTGCGAATAGATGCCGCCGAGCTGCGCGCGGACCCGCGTACGATTGTGTGCGCGTGTGAAGTACCGTCCGGCCTCGTTCAGTCGCGCGATCTCGATCCGCGTCCCGTGATGTGAGGGCTCGGTCTTCGGCCGGTGGACGACCGGCACCGAGAAGTCCTCGGGCATCGCCCCGAGGTCGATCTGCACCCCGACCCATTCAGAGTCGCCCGCGCGCGTGCTGAGGAAGGTGGTTACGTCGCCGAGCCGGGCGGTGGCCACGTTGAAGCCCATCCCGAACAGCCCGAGCTTGGAGAACGGGTCGTTGCCCGAGAACCCGGCGCGGACGGCGTCGGTAATCCGCTCCAAGCTCATGCCGCGGCCGTCGTCGATTACGCACAGCTTGTCCGCTGCGTTGCCGGGCAGCTCGACCCGCAGGGCCCCGCCGTCGTGGGCGCCCTCGCGGGCGGCATCCTGGAACTCGTCAAACGAGTTGTCGATCAGCTCCGCCAGGCACTGCCACGGCGTGAAGTCGATCTCGGCCAGAACCTTCAGGATCCGTGGCGACGGCGGGATCTTGACGGTCTCGACTTCCTGGTCGCGACCGGTGGGGGAAGTGGGCGTGGCCATCGGTGCTACTCCTCCTCAACGCCGAGCGTCTTTGACAGCGCGCGGCCGACGGCTTCCGCGACCGCGACCGGGACCGCGTTGCCGAGCTGGCGCATCGCGGGCGTGCGCAACTCGGCCGGCCGGAACTCGGGCGGGAAGCCCTGCAGCGACGCGCACTCGCGCACGGTCAAGTATCGGAAACGCTTGGGGCCGCGGACGAGGATGTGCTCGCCGCCCGGGGAGCCGTGCACGCCGGCCTTGATCGTTTTGCTGACCCAGTCGATCGGGCTTCCCGTGTGCTTGCCGTACAGCCGCGCGCCGTGCACGATCACATGCCACGGGTCGCCGTCGGCGGACGCACGCTCGGCCGGCGGCCCCAGTGCGTCTGTCAGGTCACGCAGCGTCCGCCACCGCGGACCGCCGCGCTTGAGCGGCTTCTTCGGCAGCCCCGCCCGAGCGCGCGCCTTCGCCGCCGCGCTCACCTCTCGGCCGCTCCAGTACTCCTTGCCGCGCAGGTCCTCGATCAGGCTCGCGCGCGAGAAGCCGCCGACCGGCCACTCGAACTCGGCCTCGACGTCGCGCCTGATGCCGACGATGAACAGCCGCGGCCGCCGCTGCGCCAGCCCGAAGTCCGCGGAGTCCAGCAGCTTGAACGCGACCCGGTACTCGTCTCCCGGCCCAGGCACGGGCGCGTGCAGCCAGTACAGGTCTTCGCTGCCCACCGGGCTGGGGTCCTCGACCGTCGGGCGCCGCAGCCGCGCGAGGATCGACCGGAAGTATCCCAGGTGCGAGTCGAACAGGAGACCGCGCACATTCTCGATCATGAACGCGCTTGGTCGCATCACGGCGATCGCTTTGACGACCTCCCCGAACATGTTGCGGTCGTCGTGGCGGCCGTCGCTACGCCCGGCCCGGCTGAATGGCTGGCACGGAGCGCCCGCACACAACAGGTCCACGCCCTCGTACGCGCTCCAGTCCATCGACGTGACATCCCTGGCGTCGAGCTCCCTCGGGTTCTTCCAGCCGTACAGGTCCGCATTGATGCGCAGCGTCTCGCAGCATGCCTCGCTGTTCTCAACGAGATCGAGCAGCTCGTAGCCGGCGCGGTGCATCCCGAGCGCCATCCCGCCCGCACCCGCGAACAACTCCACTGCGGTGAGGCTTCGCTGCCTCGGCGGGTCGACACGTTGAGCCTGCTCCGTGGCCTGTGTCCCGCTCACGAACGCAGAATGCTAAGCGCCATTGCGGCGGCTAGCGAGGGCGGCCCGCTTGGCGCGCGTCGGCGAGCGCCTTTCGGTTAGGCGCTGCGCGGATCGACAGGGACCAGTCGGAAGTGTCGACCATGGCGCATATCCCGCTGGGCGACGAGTTGGGCGCTCCCGACCTTACGATCTGCCCCTGGGTGCGCGTATACGGCTTGCCACCACGCGCTGCCGCGTATGCGGCAGACACCGGCGTAGCGTGCTGACTGCAGACAGTGTGGCGGTTCAGGTACTTCCGCCGGCAACGGGGTCGCTCCGCGTGCGGCGCGGCGCCCCGGTGATGGTCGCCTGGGGACGGGCCGTGACGCCTTCCATCGTCGTCCGGCTGGCTCTGTGCGGCTGCAGGCCAAACGGCCGACGGTCGATCGGCGCGCTGGCTAATCCCGACGATCATCCTCCTGACCGATTGCGTTCACGCTGGGCGATTCCGATTCTTGCTTGATGGAGGACGATGCACAGATCCTTTGGGAGATCCGCCAGCGCATGGCTGAGCGGAGCGAACCTGCCGACGATATGACGGACGACCAGCTTCGCGTGGCTCTGCGGATCACCCTTGTAGGGCTAGCCGAGCACTACGTGCACCAGGATGACGATCCTGTGGCCCACGACTAGTGCTGTCAGCGTCTACCGGCGAGTTCACCGTTGCCGCGTGCGCGGCCCCCATCACCTCTCGCGCTTGAATGGCTATGCCCAGAGTGCGGGCAGCGGGGCGGCGAGTCTGTCAAAGGCATTCATGTCGGCATCGCGCGCTAGGCGGTCGGCATGGCGCTCGGTGGTCTCGGCGGCGCGTTCGAGGAAACGTACAACGACGTCGCGCTCGGTCTTGGACAACTCCAGAGCTAACGCGTCGAGTCCGGATACCAGCGGAGCCCATGCCTCGGTGGCCGACTCTTGCATGGTCTCCGTCAACCGCAGGACGGTGCTACGGCCGTCGCGCGGATGCGCGTCGCGGGTGATGTGTCCTGCTCGCAGGAGGCGATGAAGGAGAGCCGTCGTGCCGCCCGACGAGAGCTGCAGATGCGCGCCGAGTTGGCCGGGCGTCAGCTCGCCCGCGCGGCCAAGGTGCTGCACCGCGAGCACCTCCTTCTCTGTGCATGCGAACTCTCTGGCGAGCGCGGCGCGGTGACGGGCATCGGCCAGGGCCTTGCGGTTCAACGCGGCGCGGATCGACAGGGTCGAGTCGGCCATTAGGGTCCTCCGGGGAGAGAGGGTGAGGGTCGGCGAGGGTCATGGGTATCGCCGAGTCGCGCGGCGGCGCGTCGGAGCACGGCGCTGAGCGCCTCGCGGTCGGCGTCGCTCAGTGCACGCGTCTGACATAAGAGGACGAGCGCGGCGAGGGGCGCTGGGACCATGGGTATCGGGACGGCCAGCGACGTGATGTCGCCTTGGGCTAGGACGGCGTAGCCGTGGTGGCGCACTTCAGCGGCTCGCGCTTCGAGGTCCAGTCGGGTCGTGTTCTCCTCGTCGGGGCGCTGGTCGTCGCGCCATGACTGACGGTAGGCGAGTAGGACGTTGCCCCCCGCGCACTCGGTGGCGGGAACCAGCGACCACGGATCCGGTGCTCGGTCCCCGGCGCGGGCGAGCACGAGCACGTCGCCGTAGCTGGGGATGACGAGGTACGCGTCGAATCCGGTGTGCTCGTGGAGCTGACGGACGGCCCGCTCGCCGCATGTCACGAGCGGCAGTCGCGCCGCGAGCTGCCCGGCAAGCGCGAACAGCCGCGGGCTGAGGGAGAAGACGTAGCCGTGCCGGCTGGGATCGTGCCTGGCGTCCACGTATCCCTCGTCCACGAACGTGTGCAGCAAACGACGCGCGGTGCGGTCGTGGATACCCATCGTCGCCGCGACACGAGGTGCGGCGGCTGGGTGGAAGGCGAGTACCTCGAGGGTGCGTAGCGCTCGTGCCGCGGTGAGGTTGGGGAGCTTCCGGGCGGGTGGTTGGCGGACGCCGATCACCGCTGCATGCGCGGGGGCGGGTGGGCTGGGACGTGTCATGCGTCCCAGCCGAGGTCGACTTGCTCGACGGCGGTGAGCGTCGTGATCCACGCCTTGGTGGTCTTGGCGGCACCTAGCAGCGCGTCGCGTGACTGGGGAGTCGCGCGGTGCTCGTAGCGCTCGTAGGCGTCCTGGAGACGTTCGAGCGCTTCCTGGGCGCCGTCGTGTGCGACGTCGCGCATCAGTGCCGTGTCGCCGACGAGGATCGCCCCGGGCCTGTTGTCCGGGGGCTGCTCCTCCAGTTGCATCAGCAGCCCTTCGAGGCCGCGGAGCCGGTCGTGGCGTTCATCGATCGGTCGCGTCTCGCGAGGTGGCGTGGTCGCGTAGGTGTCGGTCGCGTCGCGCGTGGCCTTCGCTCGCAGGTCGCGCAGGACATCGACGAGCACGTCGATCTCGCAGGCGTCAAAGCGCACGCGGACGTCGTCGGGTGACCCGAGGCCGATCGCCTTCATGAATGCTCCTTTCGCGGACGGCGTGTCCGGCCGCGCGTGCCCGATCGCTCGATTGCGCTGTAGCGGCGCGGTCGCTGGCTGACCTGACGTACGTGGCCGGCGGCGGCGAGCCGAGCCAGGCAGTTGCCCACGGCGCCTGTCGAGCGTCCCAGGGCCTTGGCGACCGCGGTCGGTCCCGTCGGTGCGTCGTTGTGGTGGGTGTTGAGCAGGTCGAGGACGAGCTCGTCGAGCTGTCCGGGACGAAGCCGCCCGCTCGAGGGGGACGAAGTGTCGGTTGAGTCGACTGACCAGCGGTCGGGGAGCCGGCGTCCGCCCTCACGGCCGCCGGGCGTGCGGTGAGCCATCCTGGCCCGCTCAAGCGCGGCGAGCGTCTTTGCGACGGTGGAACGCGCCAGCCCCGTGGTCGTCACGATCTCGGCGTTGGTGAGCTCCCCCTGCGAGGCCAGGGCCCTGACCACGACTTCTTCGCTGGTCGGCTTGGCGGCGGTCATCGCGTCACCCGCTCAGCGTTGGCGGGCTGGGCGAGCCGGCTGAGAACGTCGCCGAGCGCCTGCGAGGCGGCGACGTCGCGCTGGGCGAGGTCCTCGTCGAGCTTGGGGCGCGAGACGTAATCGCGCAGCGAGGCGGCGGTGTCCTTGTGTAGCCGTGCGAGCACGCGGGTGAGCTCATCGCTCGGCAGCGTCAGCGCCACAGTCTCGCGGTCGGTCGTGTCGGCCCAGCCAAGGTCCTCCAGCAACCTGAGGTCCTCGGCGAACTCGCGGCCCAGCCGTTTGGCCTCGCCGTACTTGCGGGCGTTCACGCACTTCCAGACATCGTCGATCGCGCTGAGGTGGTTGATCACCATCTCGTAGATGGCGTCGCGCTGCGTGCGAGTGATGGTCAAGGGCACGGTCTGCTCCCTTCGGTTCGTGGGGCATCGAGGAGCCGGCCCAGCCAGCGACGCCGTGGTCACGCCCAACGCGCGACAATCGGCGATGCATCGAGGCCGTATTCCTCGGTGCCAGGCCCCGGGGCGCGTCAACGCCGCCGGGGCCACCTATATACGGACGGCGGCGACCATAGCTCCGGCCCGCCGCCCGAGCGAGCCGAATCGCCATGAATCCACGGCAATCCGCGGCTATCGCCGCGATTTCAGGCACTAGTGCCTGAAATGGAGCGCGATCATCGGCGATTCCAGGCGATCCCGGAAACGACGAAACCCCCGCACGTGCAGGGGTTTCGAGACGATGGAGCTAGGGGGACTCGAACCCCCGACCTCCTGGGTGCGATCCAGGCGCTCTCCCAACTGAGCTATAGCCCCGGGTGAGCACGGGAGTGTAGCCGTGGGCATCGGGGTGCGTGGGCGTCGGGGTGGGCGAGGCGGTGCTTCGACACGCCGCGCGCCCGGCTACAGTCCTGGCTCGGCCATGAGCTTCCGCAACAGGCTGACGCTGTTCTTCGTCCTCATCGTGGTCGTCCCGATGGTGGCGGTGGCGTTCGTCCTCTTCGACCTCATCACCAACAACGAGCACGGCAAGGCGGACGCGCGGCTCGCGGCGAACTACCGGACGGCGATCCACCTGTACGAGGAGGATCGCGCCAACGCCGACAAGGCTGCCGCGGTCGTCGGGCGCGACGTGCAGCTTGCGCAGGCGCTGCGCAGCGACGACTCCGCCGCGCTGCAGCGGCGCGCGAGCGCCCTGCTGGCGCGCGAGGGCGTGCGGCGGATCGTCATCGCGCGCGGGTCCCAGCCGCTGGTCGACGTCGGCGACAAGACGGCGGTCTTCCCGGCCAACCGGCGGCTCGTCGGGGCGAACAACCGAGCCTTCGGCACGCTGCAGGTCGCGGCGCAGGACGCGGCGGGCTTCACCAGGCTCGTCGAGCGTGTGACCGAGGCGGGGGCGCTGGTGCAGAAGGCGGGCGGCCCCGTGCTGGCCAGCAGCGTGAAGGGGGTCGAGCATGGACAGCTTCCCGACAAGCGTGGCGAGATCGAGGTGGGGGGCGACAGCTTCGACGTCGCCGCCTTCGGCGCGCCCGGCTTCCTGGGCGAGACCACCAAGGTGGCGGTGCTGGAGCCCAAGGCGATGGAGTCCCGCGCCGTGCGGCGCGGGCGCCTGCTCGCGGGTGGGATCCTCGTCGGCTTCTTCATCCTGGCCTTCGGCTTCGCGGTGCTCGTCTCGCGCTCGCTGCAGCGCCAGATCGACGCCTTCCTGCAGGCGGCGCGGCGGCTCGGCTCGGGCGACTTCACCGTCGAGGTCCCGACCGCGGGCCACGACGAGTTCGCCGCGCTCGGCGAGGAGTTCAACAAGATGTCGCGCCAGCTCGCCGAGCGTCTGGAGGAGCTCAACCAGGAGCGTGCGCGGCTGCAGGAGGCGCTGCAGCGCATCGGCGAGACCTTCGCCTCCAACCTCGATCGCGAGGGACTGCTCGAGATCGTGGTCAAGACGGCGGTGGACGGCGTCGGCGCGGACGCCGGGCGCGCCTCGGTGCGCCGCACCGCGAGCTCGCCGCTCGAGCAGGTCACGTTCGCGGGCCAGGTCGACGGGCTCGAGGAGGCCATCCGCGCCGCGGAGGCCAAGGTCCTGGAAACGGGCGAGCCGTGCGAGGCCACCGTCGACGGCATCGCCGCGCTCTCGCACCCGCTGCGCCGCGGCGACGAGGGCCACGGCAGGGTCTCGGGCGTCGTCTCGGTGGCACGTCACGGGGGGCCGTTCACCTCGCCCGAGCGCGAGCTCTTCGACTACCTGGCCGAGCAGGCGGCGGTGTCGCTGGAGAACGTCGGCCTGCACGAGACGGTCGAGCGCCAGGCGGTGACCGACGAGCTCACCGGCCTGTTCAACCGCCGGCGCTTCCAGGAGGCGCTCCTGACCGAGGTCGAGCGCTCCAAGCGCTTCAGCCAGCCGGTCGGCCTCGTGCTGCTCGACCTCGACAACTTCAAGTCGGTCAACGACACCTACGGCCACCAACAGGGCGATCTCGTCCTGCGCGAGGTCGCTCGCGTGCTGCGCGAGACCTCGCGCGAGATCGACGAGCCGGCTCGCTACGGCGGCGAGGAGCTCGCGGTGGTGCTGCCCGGCACCGATCTCGAAGGCGCCTACAACCTGGCCGAGCGCGTGCGGGCGGGGGTCGAGGAGCTGTCGCTGCCCCTGCTCGACGGCGACGGCATCCTGCGCGTGACGGCGAGCTTCGGCGTCGCCACGCTGCCGGGGTCGGCCGACGACATCCGCGGGCTCATCGCTGCCGCCGACGAGGCGCTGTATCGCGCCAAGCGGGCGGGCAAGAACCGCACGGTGCGGGCAGAGCCCTCCCCCCAGCTGTAGCGAACGACCGCCGCCGCTAGGGTTTGTCGAGCCATGGGATTGCTCGACGACGCCATCAAAGAACACCTCGAGCTCAAGCGCCGCCACGGCGCTGACCCCAGCGAGGTGGCGCGTCTGGAACACGAGGCGCTCGGGCCCGCGCGACGCGAGCCCGCGGCCGCGGTCGCCCCCGCGCCCGAGCTGGCCGACGAAAACGAGTCGCTGCTCGACGGCGAGCCGTCGGCCGAGGACGAGCCGCAGCTCGACGACGAGCCGTCGGTCGACGACGACGCCCCGCTCGACGAAGAGGACGGAGACGGCGCGCCGCTGCTCGACGACGAGGACTACGACGACGAGGTGACGGCCGACGAGCGCCTCGAGGCGCCGGTGCACCGCAGCGAGGCCGCGCCATCCGAGGTCGAGACCGCGCAGCCAGAGCCGCAGGCCGCGGCGCCGACCCCGGACCAGCCCACCCGGCAGTTCTCGATGCACGAGCTGGAGGACGCGGCGCCGCCCCAGCCCGAGGCGGAGGACGAGCCCGACGACGAGCCCGAGCCCCACGCCGACGTCGTCCCCGCCGACCAGGAGCCCGAGGCGGACGACGTGCTGGAGGAGACCCCCGAGTTCCTCCAGGAGACGCCCGAGCACGACCGGCTCTGGTTCGAGCAGAAGCCGCCGCGCGACTTCGACTTCTAGCGCCCGGACGGGGCCGCCCCCGCGGCCGAAGGCCGAGCGGGCGCGCCTGGCGCCGAGGTGCGACGCCGCTGGCGCGCCCGCGGTTTGCTGGCCCTCCGTGGCAAGCGGAAGAGATTCGCGCGCCTCCCGTTCCCCAACACAAGGCGCGCTGCCTATGCCGTCCGGGGATCGGCGCGCGCCCACGCGAGCTTCAGCGCGCGAGCGGCGCGCTGGACGGACGACCTAGGCAAAGGACCTGCGCGGTGGTCGGCGATGGAGGCGGGGGGAATCGAACCCCCAACTCGGCCGTGCAAAGGCCGCGTGTTCCCATTAGCACCACGCCCCCGTGGCGTCACCGAACTGTAGATAGTCGGGGCGCCGGCTAGCCGGGGAGCTGCCAGCGTCCCTCGCGCAGCAGCGCGACGGTCGCGCCGCCCGGCTCGAGACCGTCGATCTCGAGCTCGGGCGAGCCGACCATGAAGTCGACGTGCGTCGCCGAGTCGTTGACGCCCAGCGCCTCGGGCTCGCCGTCGAGCTCCTCGACCGCCCACGCGAAGCCCGCTCCGAAGGCCATGTGCGCGGCGGCGTTCTCGTCGAACAAGGTGTTGTTGAAGACGATGCCGGCCTCGCCCACGCGAGAGGACTCGTCGACCAGGGCGATCTCGCCCAGGCGCCGGCCGCCGTCATCGGTCGCGATCTCGGCCTGGAGGACGTCCTCGCCGCGTGTGGCGCGGGCCTCGACGATCTCGCCGCCCGCGAGCCGCAGCTCGATCCCCTCGATCACCTGGCCGCGCAGGGCGAGCGGCGTCGAGCCGCGGATCGTCCCGTCGGCGCGCAGCCGGTGCGGCGTGGTGAAGACCTCCTCGGTCGGGAGGTTGGCCACGTAGTCGCGCCCTGCCTTCGTCCGATCGCGGCCCGCGATCCAGCGCGCGCCCTCGATGAGCCCGACCTCGAGCTCGGTGCCCGGGCCGCGGTAGCGCACCGCCTGGAAGCCGCGTTCGGTCAGCGCGTCCGCGCGGGCGGCGAGCTCGTCGAGGCGCGCCTTCCAAGCACCGGCCGGATCGGGTTCGCGCAAGTAGAGGGCGTGCGCCACGGCGTCCCAGAGACGGTCGAGATCGGGCTCGCCGAGCGCCTCCGCGGCCCAGCGCTCGGTCGGGTAGGCGATCAACGACCACGCCATGTTGCCCGCGGTCACCGCCTCCAGCCAGATGCGGTCGAGGTCGCGGAAGCGGGTGGCGGCCAGGCGCCCGCCCTCGACTCCGGCGAAGACGTCCGCGTAGGAGCTGTCGGAGATGCCGATCACCGCGGCGCCGATGTCGGCCGCGCGCTCCAGGCGCTGCAGCATCCACGGCGGCGTCCAGCCCAGGACGTCGTCGGGGCTCATGGCGGCCCGCGCGCGGCGGACGTACGGATCGGCGTAGCTGACGTCGACGAAGCGCGCGCCGGCCGCGTAGGCCTCCTCGGTGATGGCGCGCACGAGGGGGGCGTGGTCGAGCTGCGCCTCGACCAGGAGCTCCTGGCCGGACCCGAGGTTCACGCCGGTGCGGACCACGAGCTGGGCATAGGCGCGCAGAAGCGCCTCGCGCTCGCGCGTCGCGCTGGCCTCGGGGCTGACGGGGGCTGCCATCGCGGCCGACATTATGAGGTCCGACGCGGTCTTTACGCTCGTCCCCGTATGAGCCTGCCCGCACCCTCACTTGACACGACCGTCCTCGTCACCGGCGCCTCGTCGGGGATCGGGACCGAACTGGCGCGCCAGCTGGCCGCGCTCGGCCACGACCTCGTGCTCGTCGCCCGCCGCGAGGACCGCCTGGAAGCGCTGGCCGACGAGGTGCGTCGCCAGCACGGCGTCACCGCGCTCGTCAAGCCGACGGACCTCAGCAAGGCCGCGCCCCGCAAGCGGCTGATCGACGCGGTCCGCGACTCGGGCCGGACCGTCGTCGGCCTGTGCAACGACGCCGGCTTCGGCACCTACGGACGCCTGCACGAGCTCGATCCCCGTCGTGAGACGGAGATGCTCGCCGTCAACGCCGTCGCGGTGCATGAGCTGACGATGGCCTTCGTGCCGGCCATGGTCGAGCGCGGAGAGGGCGCGATCCTCAACGTCGCCTCGATCGCCGCGTTCCAGCCGCTGCCCAACATGGCCACGTACGCGGCCACGAAGGCCTTCGTGCAGTCCTTCTCCGAGGCGTTGCACGGCGAGCTCACCGGCACCGGCGTGTCGTGCACGACGCTGGCGCCGGGCCCGAGCCCGACCGAGTTCGGCCGGGTCTCCGGCAGCAACGGGAACGAGAGCGTGCTGCCGGGAGTCTCCCTCGCCCCCGAGGAGATCGCGGCCGCCGCGATCCGCGGGATGCTGCGCGGCCGGCGCTCGGTCATCCCCGGCGCGGCGAGCAAGGCGCTGGCCGCCGGCGGGCGCTTCGCCCCGCGCAGCGTGCTGCTGCCCGCCGCGCTCAGGGCGGCCGACGGTCGCGCGGCCGAGCGCGCTACACGGCCGCCAGCAGCTCGCCCGCTACGCGGTCTGTCGCGTCGCCGGCCCCGCCCAGCAACCGGCGGCTGAGCTGCGCCCGGCGGAAGAACAGCGGCGCGTCGTGCTCCCACGT
This sequence comes from Solirubrobacteraceae bacterium, assembly GCA_036379935.1. Taxonomy (GTDB): domain Bacteria; phylum Actinomycetota; class Thermoleophilia; order Solirubrobacterales; family Solirubrobacteraceae; genus JAOPZW01. The sequence continues at coordinate 11,335 of DASVFT010000140.1, forward strand.
CGCGCCGATGCCCCCGTGCGTCGTGATGTTCTGGCGCGCGGCGAAGTCGAGCGCCGCGCCCGCCGCTGAGCGCGCGGCGCTGGCCGCCAGCGCGAACTGCTCGGGCTCGTCGTCGAAGGCCCAGCCGGCGTAGTAGAGCAGCGAGCGGGCGTTCTCCTGCCGCCGCAGCACCTCGGTCAGCCCGTGCTTGATCGCTTGGTAGGAGCCGATGGCGCGGCCGAAGGTGAAGCGCTCCTTCGCGTAGGCGACGGCCATCCGCAGCGTGGCCTCCACGCTGCCCAGCGACTCGGCGGCCAGCAGCGTCTGGGCCAGGTACCACGCGCGCGCGAGATCGTTGGCGGCGACGGGCAGACGGCGGCCCTCGGCGCCGTCGAGCGTGACATGGCCGAGCGAGCGGGTGGCGTCGTAGCGGCTGACCGCTTCGATCCGCGCCTCACCGGCGGCCACGGCGCCGGCCACCGGCGCCCCGGCGTCATCGACGCCGACGACGACCAGGACGTCGGCGCCGGGGGCGTCGGGCACCCATGCCACCTCGCCGCTGAAGCGTACGGTGTCGCCCTCGACCGTGGCCTGGGGCGCGCCGGCGCGCTGCTTGCCGACACGCGCGTCGACGGTCCAGCCGGCGACGAGGTCGCCGGGCGGCCGGGCCGGCAGCCACGTCGGCCGCAGCTCGCCGGCGGCGACGGCCTCGAGCGTCTCGTCGCCGGCGGCCTGCAGGAGCGCGCTGGCCGGCAGCAGCCCGAGCAGCGGCACGGCGGCCAGCACACGCCCGCACTCCTCGAGCACGAGCATGGCGTCGAAGGCGCTGAGGCCGGCGCCGCCACGCTCCTCGGCGACCAGGAGCCCCGGCCAGCCGGCCTCGACGGCCGTCGGCCACAGGTCGGGCAGCTCGGCGCCCTCGAGCGCCTGGCGCGCGGCGTCGAAGCTCTTCACGCGCGAGAGGGCGCCGCGCGCGGCCTCGCGCAGGAACTCCTGCTCGTCGGAGAGCGCGAAGTTCATCGTGAGGGCGCGCCTTCCGCGACGGCCGCCTCTTTCTCGCGAGCCCGCAGCTCGCTGAACGGCACGCCCTTGTCGAGGCGCGGCTCCGGCGGCAGGCCGAGGACGCGCTCGCCGATCGTGTTGCGCAGGATCTCCTCGGTGCCGCCGGCCGACTTCAGTCCCGGCAGGTAGGAGATCATGTAGGCCCACTGGTCCTCGTCGTCGAGCGCCTCGGGCCCGAGGACGTCGGCGATGAGCTCGCCGGCCGCGATCGCGGCGTTGACCGTGGTGACCTTGGCCAGGCCGGCCTCGGGTCCGGGGATCTGGCCCTTGGCCAGCGCGGTGAGGGTGCGATAGCCGGCGAACTTGATGGCCAGCAGGTCGACCGCGATCTCGCCCAGGCGCCTACGCACCTCGGGGTCGCGGCAGGCGTCCTCGTCGGTGGCGATGGCGCGCGCGAAGCGATCCTCCTTGTAACCCAGGCCCTCCGAGCCCGTGCCGATCGTCATGCGCTCGAACATGAGCGTCGTCAGCGCCGTGCGCCAGCCGTCGTTGACCTGGCCCACGACCGCATCGGGCGGGAGGCGCACGTCGTCGAGGAAGACCTCGTTGAACTCCGCCTCGCCCGAGATCTGGCGCAGGCCGCGAACGGTGACGCCCGCGGCGTCCATCGGGAGCACGAACATGGTCAGGCCCTTGTGCTTGTGCTGCTCGGGGTCGGTGCGCGCGAGCAGGAGCCCGAAGGCGGCGAAGTGCGCGTTGGTCGTCCACACCTTCTGGCCGTTGAGAACCCAGGCGCCGTCGTCGGCCAGACGCGCGCGGGTCTGCACCGCCGCGAGGTCCGAGCCGGCCGCCGGCTCGGAGAAGAGCTGGCACCACACCTCGTCGCCGTGGAGCATCGGACCCAGGTAGCGCGCCTTCTGCTCCTCGCTGCCGTGGGCGATGATCGTCGGCCCCAGCATCCCCACGCCGATGACGTCGAGGATCCCGGGCACGCCGGCGCGGGCGATCTCCTGGTTGACGATCACCTGCTCGATCGGCCCGAGGCCCTGGCCGCCGAGCTCTGCCGGCCACGTGACGCCGGCCAGGCCGCCCTCGGCCAGCCGCCCCTGCCAGCGCCGGCGGCCGTCGAGGTACGCGTCGTCCTCGGCGCCGGCTCGCGTGCCGCGCACCTCGGGCGCCTCGCCTCGGTGCTCCTGGAGCCAGGCGCGTGCCTTGGCGCGGTACTGGGCCTGCTGGGGCGTGTCGTTCAGGTCCACGCGCACTCCTTTTGGCTGACTGGCCAGTCGGTCCCTCGGAACATACCTAGCCCGTCACCGAGCCGGCGCCACGGGCTCGGTAGTCTCGACCCATGGGGCACCAGACGCGCGAGCGGGCGTGGAACGAGATCGAGCGCCGCATCGTCTGCGGCGAGCTTCCGGGCGGCACGCGGCTCGACGAGGACACGCTGGCCGGCGACCTCGGCGTCGAGACGCAGACCGTGCGCGAGGCACTCTGCCGCCTCGAGCGCGACGGCTACGTGCAGCCGGAGGAGGACGGGTCCTTCTCGGTGGCGCCGCTCAGCGAGATCGAGGTCCGCGAGGGCTACCCGGTCGCGATCCTGCTCGAAGGGCTCGCCGTGCGCACCACGCCGTCGTTCCCGCCCGAGGCCCTCGTCCGCCTGCATCAGATCAACGGCGCGATGGCGAGCGAGCGCGACGACGCGATGGCAGCGGCCACGCACGACTGGGAGTTCCACGACGAGCTCGTGAGCCACTGCGGCAACGAGCAGCTTCTGAGCACCCTGCGCCCGCTCAAGCGGCTCATGCTGCGTTACGAGTACGCCTACATGTCGGCCGAGGAGCTCGTCGCCGGCGCGGTCGACCAGCACGCGCGGATCCTCGAGGCGCTCGAAGGCGACGACCACGAGACGGCGGCCGCCCTGGTCGAGGACAACTTCCGCACCTCGCTTCCGGGCATCCTCGACCAGCTCTGACGCGCCCTGCGCCTAGGCGCAGAGGGTTACCACAGCCGCCGCAGGGGGAATCTACGTAGCGCTGGAGGAGAGGCTGCCGGCTGACGACGGCCCGTGGTCCGCGCTGGGCCGGCTGCCTGAATCGCCCGAAGGAGGGACGTCATGGCCAAGGGGAGCCGGCTGCGCTCCATCGTCATCTGGACGACCGTCGCCGTCGTGGGCGCGGTCGCCTGGGGGGTCATCGCGCTGGTGCGCGACGAGCAGATCTCGGCGGTCTGGCTGGTCGCCGCGGCGCTCGGCACGTACGCGATCGCCTATCGCTTCTACGCGCGCTTCATCCTCAACCGCGTCCTCGGCGCCGACGAGCGGCGCGCCACTCCGGCGGAGCGCCTCGACAACGCGATCGACTACCACCCGACCGACCGGCGCGTGCTGTTCGGGCATCACTTCGCCGCGATCGCCGGCGCCGGCCCGCTCGTGGGGCCCGTGCTCGCCGCGCAGATGGGCTACCTGCCGGGGACGATCTGGATCATCGTCGGCGTCATCCTCGCCGGCGCGGTCCAGGACATGATCACGCTCTTCTTCTCGATGCGCCGCGACGGCAAGAGCCTCGGGCAGATGGCGCGCGAGGAGATCGGGCCGGTGGGCGGCGCCGCGGCCCTGATCGCGGTGTTCTCGATCATGATCATCCTGCTCGCCGTCCTGGCCCTCGTGGTCGTCAACGCCCTGGCCAAGTCGCCGTGGGGCACGTTCTCGATCGCGATGACGATCCCTATCGCGCTGCTGATGGGCTTCTATCTGCGCGTCCTGCGCCCGGGGCGGGTGCTCGAGGCCACGGGCATCGGCGTCGCGCTGCTCCTGCTGGCCATCGTCGCCGGCGGCTGGATCCAGGAGAGCGGTGGCGCGGTGGCCGACTTCTTCACGCTCGAGCCCAAGACGCTCGTGCTCTGCCTCGTCGTCTACGGGTTCTTCGCGTCGGTCCTGCCGGTCTGGATGCTGCTGGCCCCGCGCGACTACCTGTCGACGTTCATGAAGATCGGCACGATCCTGCTGCTGGCGATCGGCATCGTCGTGACGCTGCCGGTCATGCAGAACGAGGCCGTCACGAAGTTCGCCTCGTCGGGCACCGGCCCGGTGTTCGCGGGGGCGCTGTTCCCGTTCGTCTTCATCACCATCGCCTGCGGGGC
>DASVFT010000141.1:0-18468 GCA_036379935.1 Solirubrobacteraceae bacterium
CGATCCCGCTCGATCCGGAGTTCGCGACCTTCGCGGCCGACGGGCGTCCGATCATGCTCCCCAACGACCACGCGATCACCTACGAGCAGGTCGCGCGGGTCTCGCGCAAGGACGCCGACGCGCTGGCCCCGTTCAACGCGCTGTTCGACAAGGCGGCGCGCTTCCTCAAGCCGCTGATGCTGCGCCCGCCTCCGGCGGCTGGCTCCAAGCGTCCCGGCGACGTGTTCGAGCTGCTGCGCGAGGCCGGCCGCGCGGCCGGCCTGAGCCGCCGCGACCTGTCGGACATCTTCCGGCTCATGACGATGTCGGTCGGCGACCTGCTCGACGACTACTTCGAGACCGACGAGCTCAAGGGCGCCTATGCCTCGAGCGGGGTGGTGGGCGTGTGGGCCGGCCCCTACACCCCCGGCACCGCCTACAACCTCCTGCACCACGCCTTGGGCGAGGTCGACGGCGTGCAGGGCGCCTGGGGTCACGTCCGCGGCGGGATGGGCGCCATCTCCGAGGCCATCGCCGCGAGTGCCCGCGCGGCCGGAGCGACGATCCGCACCGGCGCGCCGGTCGCCTCCATCGATGTCGAGGGCGGGCGCGTGGTCGGCGTCACGCTGGGCGGCGGCGAGACGCTCCGCGCCCGGCTGGTCCTGTCGGGCGCGCACCCCAGGCGCACGGTCCTCGACCTCGTCGGCGCCGAGCACTTCCCCGAGGAGGTGGCCGACGACATGCGCCGCTACCGCACGCGCGGGGCCTCGGTGAAGATCAACGCGGTGCTCTCCGAGCCGCCGCGCTACGTCAACGCCCCGGCCGACGTCTCCGAGCAGCTCCTGCACGCCAGCGTGGCCATCTGCCCGTCGCTGGCCTACCTCGAGCGTGCCTGGCAGGACGCCCAGCGCGGCGTGCCGGCCGAGGGCCCCTACATCGAGGTCGAGGTGCCGACCGCGGTGGATCCGAGCCTGACCGACGACGGCAGCACGGTCCTGACGATGTTCACCCAGTTCGGCCCCCACGCCGCCGAGGACTGGCCCGACGGCGCGCGCGAGGGCTACGCGCAGCGCTGCTTCGACCTGCTGGCCCGGCACGCGCCCAACGTGCCCGGGGCGATCCGCCACTACGAGGTCCTCGCGCCGCCCGACCTCGAGCGGATCTTCGGGCTGGAGGGCGGCTCGATCTTCCAGGGCGAGCAGGGCCTGGACCAGATGGCCTTCATGCGCCCGACGCCGGAGCTCTCGCGCTACGCCACGCCGGTGCACGGGCTGTACCTCTGCGGGGCGGGCACGCACCCCGGTGGCGGGGTGATCGCGGCCTCCGGGCACAACGCCGCCCACCGCGCGCTGCGCGACCTGCGGGGCGAGCGGTACAGGGCGCGGCTGCGCCGGCCCGTCGCCGCCGTCCGCGGTTGAATGTCCGTTCAGTCCATATCGTGTGCGCCACGGTCACCGTGTGCGCTGCCGAACTTGACAACGCCCGTCCCGGTCGGATAGTCGTCCGATGGCTTTGAACGAGCCTTCAAAGCCGGAGGGAGTCTCGCGGCGATCGCTGCTGCGGCGTGGCGGGGCGCTCGCGCTCGCCGGCGGCGCGGCGGCGGCGCTCAGCGGCTGCGAGAACACCACCTCGCCGGTCGCGGCCAACGAGGGCGGGGGCGGCGGCAAGGGGATCCTCGGCGATCCGACCGCCGGCGGCCCGGTGGATAGCGCCGGGATCCCGCTCGCGCGTCGCGACTACCCGGTCGTCCTGCCCAGGTTGGGTGATCCCGTCGCCAGCGCCGCCAAGCCCGAGCGCGGCGGCGAGCTCCAGATCTACAACTACTCCGACTACCTCAATCCGGCCATCCTCAAGGAGTTCGGCAAGCGCGAGGGGGTCAGCGTCCGCGTCACCACCTTCGACACGCTCGACGAGGCCTTCTCCAAGCTCAGCACCGGGCGCCTTCAGTTCGACGTCATCTTCTCGACGCCCGACCAGCTCTCGCGCCTGGTCGGGCGCAAGCTCGTGCAGCCCCTGAACTTCGAGCTGATCCCCAACCTGACCAAGAACGTCTGGCCCGAGCTGCACAGCCCGTTCTACGACGTCGGGCCGCGCTACAGCATCCCGTACACGACCTACACGACGGGGATCGCCTGGCGCAACGACATGCTCGACTTCGACCCCTCCAAGCTCGATCAGCCATGGGACGCGTTCTGGCGCCCGGGGACCGAGAAGTACCGCGGCAAGGTCGCCATCCTCGACGACTCCCGCGAGGCGCCGGGCATGGCGCTCATGCGCCGCGGCGTCACCGATCTCAACACCGAGAGCCCCGAGCTCCTCGCGCGTGCGGGCGCCGACCTCAAGCAGCTCAACAGCAGGGTCGGCGTGAAGGTCTCGATCGCCGACTACGAGACCGTGCCCGCCGGGCGCATCGTGCTGCACCAGGCGTGGTCCGGCGACATGATCGGCGGCGTCATCTCCTACCTGCCGAAGGGCACCAAGCCCGACGTGCTCTCGTACTGGTACCAGGAGCAGGGCGGCCCGCTCTTCAACGACATCATCACCGTCGCGGCCAGCGCGACCAAGCCCGTCATCGCCCACCGCTTCCTCAACTACATCCTCGACGACAAGGTCGCCTACGAGAACTTCGCCGGCTACGTCGGCTACCAGCCGCCGCTGAGCTCGATCGACTCGACCAAGCTGTTCGAGCAGGGCATCCTGCCCAAGTCGCTCAGCCGGGCCGTGGTCACGCGCGAGGCCTTCGCCAACGGAAACGCCTACCTGACGCTCTCGGCCAAGGGCCTGCAGCTCTGGGACCGCACCTGGGCGTCGTTCCGCAACGGCTAGATGATTGATTCCACGACCCCCACGACCATCTGTCCGCGCCCCGCGGCGCCGGATCGCCACGGTCCGAAGGGGTCCGTGGCTCTGCCACTGTCCCCCTTCGGCCCGCGTCGCCCGGCATCCACGGTGCACGGCCGTCTGGCCGCGCGGGCCGTGGAATCAATCATCTAGTGGCGGGCCGCTGATGGGATCGAAGTGGATCTGGCGATTGCTGGCGCTTCCCGGCCTCGCGTGGCTGGCGCTCTTCTTCGTCGTCGCCTTCTACGCGGTCGTGAGCGTCGGCCTGGGCAACGTGACGACGCTCTACCAGCCGGTGCCGCACTGGAACCCGCTGGACTGGAACGTCGGCTACATCTGGCAGGCGCTGAAGGCGGTCGTGCCGGGCGGCGACACGTGGGACACCTTCCTGCGCACCGTCGTCTACGTCGTCGTGGCGGTCACGCTGTCGCTCGCCATCGGCTATCCGGTGGCCTGGTATGCGGCGCGCCACGCGGGCCGCTGGCGCGCGCCGATCCTGGTCCTCCTCGTCCTGCCCTTCTGGATCAGCTACCTCATGCGGATGTTCGCGTGGACGAACCTCCTCGCCGAGAACGGCTACGCAACCCGCGCCCTGCACGCGCTCTCGATCGACTCGCTCTTCCAGAGCATCGGCCTGCTCGACGGCACCGACTGGCTGGGCGGCCAGCACATCGCGGTGATCCTCGCGCTCGTCTACGGCTACGTGCCCTACCTGATCCTGCCCCTCTTCGCGGCCCTCGATCGCATCGACCAGCGCGTCATCGAGGCCGCGCGCGACCTCGGGGCCTCGCCAGCGGGCGCGTTCTGGCGCGTCGTGGTGCCGCTCTCCAAGACGGGCACGCTGGCCGGCATCGTCCTCATCGCCCTGCCGATGTTCGGCGACTACTACACGCCCGATCTCATCTCCGGCTCGCCCAAGACGGCGATCTTCGGCAACGCGATCAACGGCTACGTGCAGGGCGGTCCCGACAAGTCGCTCGGGGCGGCGCTGACCCTGCTGCTGTCGGCCTTCCTGCTCGTCTTCATGCTCTACTACCTGCGCGTGGTGCGCGCCGACCAGCGCGCGGCGGCGGGGGCGACGTGAGCGCCGCCTCGGTCGAGACCGCTGCCCCGGGGCGCGCCGCGACCCTGCGCGGGCGGCTGTCCAACCCCTGGGGCCGGCCGCGCTTCCTGGCCATCACCACGTGGCTATACATCCTGTGGTCGCTGGTCCCCGTGCTGCTGGCCATTCGCTTCGCCTTCAACGCCGGGCGCTCGCGCACGTCGCTGCAGGGCTGGTCGCTGCGCTGGTTCTGGGAGGACCCGACGCTCAGCGTCTACCACGACCCCACGCTCCAGGCCGCGCTGAAGCACAGCCTCGTCCTCGCCGCGCTCGTCATGGTCATGGCCACGCCGCTCGGCACGGCGATGGCGCTGGGCATGCGGCGCTGGGTCGGGCACGGCTCGGGCACGGCGAACATCATCCTCCTGCTGCCGCTCGTCACGCCCGAGCTCGTGTTCGCCGTGGGCATGTTCCTGCTCTTCACCACTGCCTTCGGGTTCATCGGCCTGGGCACCACCGCGCAGGCCATCGGGCAGGTGACGTTCACGCTCTCCTGGGTCGTGCTCATCGTCCGCGGGCGGCTGGCCACCATCGGGCGCGAGGTCGAGGAGGCCGCCGCCGACCTCGGGGCGCCGCCGCTGCACGTGGTCGGCCGCGTGCTCCTGCCGCTGCTGCTGCCCGCGATGGCGGCGAGCCTGCTGGTCTCCTTCGCGCTGTCGATCGACGACTTCGTCGTCAGCCAGTACCTGGCCTCGGGCGCCGACACGACGACCGTCCCGATGCGCATCTACTCGCAGGCGCGCGGCGGTCCGACGCCGGCGCTCAACGCGCTGGCGACGATCATGCTCGTCGTCTCGCTGCTGGCGCTCGTGCTCGCCTATGTCGTCTTCCGGGTCCTGACGCGCGGCGAAGGGACCTCGGCCGTCAAGCAACTCGCGATGGACGTGGGGTGATCGCTCTTGAGCGAAGGTGACATCCGGCTCGTCGGGCTCGTCAAGCGCTTCGGCGACGCGGTGGCGGTCAACGGCATCGACCTCCACGTCACGCCGGGCGAGTTCTTCACCATGCTCGGCCCGTCGGGCTGCGGCAAGACGACGACGCTGCGGCTCATCGCCGGGTTCGAGCGCCCCACCGAGGGCAAGATCCTGCTCGATGGCAACGACATGTCGCGCACGCCGCCGCACCGGCGCCGCGTGAACACGGTCTTCCAGAGCTACGCGCTGTTCCCGCACAAGTCGGTGGCCGACAACGTCGCCTTCGGCCTGCGCTACCAGCGCGCGACCAAGGCCGAGGTCAAGCGCCGCGTGCAGGAGGCGATGGCCCTCGTGCGCCTGGAGGAGTACGGGCATCGACGGCCGTCGCAGCTCTCGGGCGGCCAGCAGCAGCGCGTCGCGCTGGCCCGCGCGCTCGTGCTCGAGCCGCCGGTCCTGCTCCTCGACGAGCCGCTCGGCGCGCTCGACGCTCGCCTGCGGATCGACCTCCAGGTCGAGCTCAAGCGCATCCAGGAGCAGCTCGAGGTGACGTTCATCTACGTCACGCACGACCAGGACGAGGCGCTGACCATGAGCGACCGCGTCGCGGTCATGCGCGGGGGCAACATCGAGCAGTGCGACGAGCCGCGCGTGCTCTACGAGGCGCCCGAGACGGCCTTCGTGGCCAACTTCCTGGGCTCGTCGAACCTCGTGCCGGTGGACGTGGGCAGCGCGCAGGCCGACGGCACGCAGCTCGGGCTGGGCTCGTTCGCGCTGCGCGCCGAGAACTGCGGCCTCAGCCAGGGCGACGACGCGGTGGCGATGATCCGTCCGGAGAACGTGCGCCTCGAGGCGCACGGCAGCACGGGCGAGAACCGCGCGCCCGGCATGGTGGAGGAGGTCGTCTACCTCGGCTTCCACCAGGAGGTTCGCGTGCGCCTGGCCACCGGCATCCTGCTGAAGGTCCACGTGCCCAACGAGGACGACGCGGTCGAGTACGAGCAGGGCGACCCCGTGTCGGTCCACCTGCCGCCCAAGCACCTGCGCGTGCTGGCCGCCGACGCCGCCGTACCGGCCGCCACGCCGGCGACGGAACCCGTCCCCGCTCAGCCTGCCGCCCCATGACCCGGCCGCAGACCACCGAGCGCGCCGCGCGGACCGGCGGGGCCGACACGCGGCGCGCCGAGCTGCTGGACGCCGCCCGGCGCGTCATCGCCCGCCGCGGCTTCGCCAAGGCGACCGTGGGCGAGATCACCGGCGAGGCCGGCGCCAGCATCGGGCTCATCAACTACCACTTCGGCTCGCGCGACGACCTCGTGGCCGAGGCCTTCGCCGCCGCTGCCCGCGAGGACCTCGCCGAGCTTCAGGAGACCTCGCGCCGGCACGCCGATCCGCGCACGCGACTTGTCGCCTATCTCGAGCTCGGGGCGTGGAGCGATCGCGACACGTGGCGGATGTGGATCGACGCGTGGGGCGAGGCCATCCATGCCGAGCCGCTGCGCGCCACGCTCCAGGAGTTCGAGCGCGGCTGGCGCGAGGTGCTGGCCGCCGTGCTGGCCGACGGCGACCGCGACGGCTGCTGGCGCTGTCCGAACGCCGAGGACGCCGCCGGGCGCCTGGTGGCGGCGATGGACGGGATCGGCATGCACGCGACGCTCCATCCGGCCGACGTCGCGCCCGAGGTCGCCTCGACGTGGGCCCGGCGTCTGGCCGAGCAGGAGCTCGGGGTGACGCTGCCGGCGGCGCCGCAGCCGGCACCGCTGCGCGGGGCGCCCACGGCGTACGAGGCGCGGATCCCGATCCGCGGGCGCGACCTCGACGCCACGGGGCGCGTGCATCCCGCGGTGCTGCTGACCTACCTGGGCGAGGCGCGCGAGGCGTGGATCGAGGAGCGCCTGGGGGTCGTCGGCCCGTCGCCCCACGTCGAGGTGGCGCACGTCACCGCCGACTTCTCCCACGTGCCGGCTCGGCGCGACGCCGAGGTCGTCGTGCGCTGCGCGCTCGACGGGCTCGGCGCGACGAGCGCGCGCACGCGCGAGAGCGTGGAGACGGCGGCCGGTGCGCTCGTGGTCAGCGCGGGGGCGACCGTGGTGGTGTGCGGCGAGGACGGCGAGGCGCGGCCGTTCGAGCAGGCCGAGCGCGAGGCGCTGCTGTCGTGAGCCGCGCGCTCTCAGCCGGAGCGGGCGGGCAGGCCGAGCTCGCCGGCCACCGCGGCCCAGATCTCGGCCCGCGCGCGCTCCAGCGCGACCTGCGGGTCGTCGGTGAGCACGCGGACCCCATAGCCGTCGATGAGCGCCAGCAGGCGGTCGCTCATGCGGTCGACGTCGCAGTCGCGCAGCTCCCCGGCGGCGATCCCCGTGGCCAGCGCCTCGGCGAACCACGCGTGCAGGCGGCCGTAGAGCCGCGCCGCCACCGGCCGCAGCTGCGGGTCGCGCGCGCTGCGCAGCCACAGCTCGACCCACAGCACCCAGTCCTCGCGCAGCGACCGGTCGGAGGGCAGACACTGGTCGATCATGGCCTGAAGGCGCTCCACCGCGGTCGCGCGTCCGTCGTCGAGCGCCGCCACCCGAAGGTCGCCGGCGCGCTCGTAGGAGTGCTCGAGGGCCTCCTCCAGCAGCGCGTCGCGGGAGGCGAAGTGGTAGTGCACGAGACCGGCCGAGACCCCGGCCTCGGTCGCGATGCGCGCGATGCGCACGTTGTCGATGCCTTCGCGCGCGATGAGCCGCACGGCGGCGTCCAGCAGCCGTTCTCGTCCCTGCGCTGCGGCTTCGCTGCTGATGCCCCGAACCCTAACCCCCTAGGCCCATGACCACAGAGATCGTCACCGACGTGTCCACGCTGACCCCCGAGCAGGCCGAGCTGCAGGCCCGCGCCCGCGCCTTCGTCGAGGAGGTCCTGATCCCGCTCGAGGAGCAAGCCGAGCGCGCCCGCGGGCGCCTCCCGGCCCAGAGCGTGGAGGAGATCCGCCGCGAGGCGCTGGCCCGCCGCCTCACCGGCGGCCTGCACGCGGTCGAGCACGGTGGCCAGGGTTGGACGCATCTCGAGTGGTTCCTCGTCGAGGAGCAGATCGGCCGCAGCACCAACGCGCTGTCCTGGCACATGCCCGGCGCCTACAACGTCCTCGCGCACGGCACGGAGGCCCAGATCGAGCGCTACCTGCGCCCGGCGCTGCGCGGCGAGCTGCACGACGCCTACGCCGTGACCGAGGAGCACTCCGGCTCGGATCCTTCGCGGATCGCCACCACCGCCACGAAGGTCGACGGCGGCTGGCGCATCGACGGGGAGAAGTGGTTCGTCACCTACGGGGACGTCGCGGCGGTCTACATCGTCATGGCCAAGGCGCTGGTCGACGGCGCCGAGCTGCCGACGCTGTTCCTCGTCGACCGCGGCACGCCCGGCATCGAGGTCGTCGACGACCCGCCGTTCACGCACAGCTACCCGCACGGCCATCCGACGCTGCGCTTCACCGGGGTCGAGGTCGGCGACGACGCCATCATCGGCGGCCTGGGCGGCGGCGACGAGCTCCAGCGCGCGTGGTTCGGCGAGGAGCGCCTGGGCATCGCCGCACGTGGCGTGGGAGCGATGTGGCGGCTGCTCGAGGACACCACCGCGTGGGCCCTGCAGCGCGAGCAGGGCGGGCAGCGGATCATGGACTACCAGGGCGTCTCCTTCCCGCTGGCCGACTCCGCCGCCGACGCCGCCGCGGGCCGGCTGCTCGCCCTGGAGGTGGCCCGGCTGGCCGATGCCCACGCCGACCCGAAGCTCGTCCACGCCAAGGCGTCGATGGCCAAGCTCTTCGTCTCGGAGGCGGCGTGCCGCTGCGCCGACCGCGCCGTGCAGATCTTCGGCGGTCGCGGCTACATGCGCACGAACGTCGCCGAGCGCTTCTGGCGCGAGCTGCGCGTCGACCGCATCTGGGAGGGCACGAGCGAGATCCAGCGGCTCATCGTGGCCCGGGCGCTGGAGCGCCGGGGCGTGGAGCGCGTGCTGCATTGATGGACCTCGAACCGCTCCTCGAGCCGCGCTCGGTCGCGGTGGTCGGCGCCACGAGCCGCGCCGGCGCCTACGGCGACGAGACCCTGCGCAACCTCAAGCGCGTGGGCTTTCGCGGCCGCGTGTGGGGTGTGCACCCCACGCGGCGGCGCGTGCACGGCCACGTCTGCGTGCCGAGCGTCGCCGACCTGCCCGAGCCGGTCGACGCCGTCGTGGTCGCCATTCCCGCCGCGGGCGTGCCCGAGGTCGTCGACCAGGTGGGGGCGCGCGGGTGCGGCGGGGCGGTGGTCTACGGCGCGGGCTTCGGCGAGGCCGAGGACGGCGGCGCCCTCGAAGAGGCGCTGCGCGTGGCGGCGGCGCGTCACGACCTGCCGGTGTGCGGTCCCAACTGCGACGGGATCGTGGCCTTGGCCGCCGGCGTGGCGCTGTGGGGCGATGCGCTCGTGCCGCGCGAGCCGGGCCACGTCGCGGTGGTCTCGCAGAGCGGCAACGTCGCGGTCAACGCGCTGGCGTCGGCGCGCGGGCTGCGGCTGCACACGGTGGTCTCGTGCGGCAACCAGGCCGTCGTCGACGCCAGCGACTGGGTGGCGGCGCTGGCCGAGCGCGAGGGCGTGCGCTCCATCGCCCTCTTCCTGGAGTCCGACGGCGACGGGCCGCGCCTGTGCGAGGCCCTGGCGCGCTGCGCCGACGCCGGCGTGGGGGTGGCCGTGCTCAAGGTCGGGGCCTCGGCCGCGGGCGCGAGCGCCGCGGCCGCCCACACCGGCGCCGTGGCCGGCGACCATGTCGCCTTCCGCGCGCTGGTCGAAGAGGCCGGCGGCGCCTGGGCGCACGACGTGCACGACCTGCTGGAGCTGGCCAAGGCGCTCGCGGTGCCGGGCGCGCGCCCGCGCGCCGACGGCGGCCTGGCCATCCTCACCTGCTCCGGCGGCGACTCCGGGTTGGGCGCCGACGAGGCGGCGCGGCACGGCCTCGAGCTGCCGACGCTGGAGGCGACCACGCGCGAGCGGCTGCGCGCGCTGCTGCCCGCCGCCGCCACCGTGGCCAACCCGCTGGACTACACGGCGATCATCTGGGGCGAGGTGCCGACGTTGCGCGACACCGTCGCGGCGGTCGGCGAGGATCCCCGCATCGACCACGTCCTGGTCTTCTACGACCAGCCGCCGGGGCTCGACGGGGCCATGGGCGCGAGCTGGGACGCCGTGCGCGAGGGCATCCGCAGCGGGGCCCACGCCAGCCCGGTGCCCACGCTCGTGGCCTCCACGCTCCCCGAGCTGCTCGACGACGACGCCGCGTGGGACTTCGCGTCGGCCGGCATCGCCGCGGTGGCCGGCCTGCGCACCGCGCTGCGCTGCGCCGCCGCGCTGCGGCGGCCCCCGGGCGCCGCGGCGAGGATGCGCGAGATCGGGGCCGCGGCGACGGCCAGCGCGCCGGGCGCGTGGCTCGACGAGCCGGCCGCCAAGGCGATGCTGGCCAGGGCGGGCATCCGCGTGCCGCCCGGGCAGATCGCCGCCGACGAGGACGAAGCCGCGGAGATCTTCGTGCGCCTCGGGCGGCCGGTCGCGCTCAAGCTCGTCGCCGAAGGGCTGCGCCACAAGACGGAGGCGGGCGCGGTCGCCCTCGGCCTCGACGACGAGCGCAACGTACGGTGGGCCTATCGCGACCTCGTGCGCAACGGGAATCACCACGGCACCCACCCGCAGGTGCTCGTGGAGGCGATGGCGCCCGCGGGGGTCGAGCTGCTGGTCAGCGCGCGACGCGACGCGATCGTGCCGGTCCTCACCGTCGGGCTGGGCGGCGTCTGGACCGAGGTCTTCGGCGACGCCGTCGTCGTCCCGCTGCCGGCCGACGCGGCGCGGGTCGACCGGGCGTTGCGCTCGCTGCGCGCGGCCGCGCTGCTCACCGGCGCGCGCAACACGGCGCCGCTCGACATCGCGGCCGCCGCCGATCTCGCGTCGCGCGCCGGAGCGCTCCTGCTCGACGAGGGCCTCGAGCTCATCGAGCTCAACCCGGTGCTCGTGGACGCGCGCGGCGCCACCGCCGTCGACGCCCTCGTTCGCACCGGCCAACCACACGAGGAAGGACCCACCCCGTCATGAACGAGATCGCCGCCCAGCTCGGCGAGGTCGGGCTGCCCGCTCCGATGTCGGAGCTCGCCGCGCGCGACTGGGACGCCGTCGTCGTCGGGGGCGGCCACAACGGCCTCACCGCCGCCGCCTATCTGGCCTACGCGGGCGCGTCGGTGCTGGTCCTCGAGCGTCGCGAGCGCCTCGGGGGCGCGTGCACGCTCGAGCGGCCCTTCCAGGACCAGCGCTTCGTGGTCAGCCCGTGCGCCTACGTGGTCGGCCTGCTCGACGAGCTGGTCATCTCCGAGCTCGACCTGCGCCGCCGCGGCTTTGAGTGCTGGGCCGCGGACCCCAACCTGTGGGTGCCCTTCGACGACGGCACCGCCTTCGCGCAGTGGCTCGACCACGACCGCACCCAGCGCGGTCTCGAGGATCTCGGCGTGTCCGCGAAGGACATCGAGGGCTACTGGGCCTACGAGGAGCTCTTCGACGCCATCCGCCGCAAGCTGCGCACGGGCTCGCGCGACTCCTGGGTGGGCGAGTCGCCCACTCGGCCGGAGATCGAGGAGCTGCTCGAGGGCGACCAGACCATGATCGATGTCGTCTTCGACGCCTCGATCGCCGAGGTGCTCGACGACCACATGTCCGACCAGCGCCTGAAGGACGCGCTCTTCGGTCAGGCCGTGATCGCCGCCTACGGCGGGCCGAAGGACAAGGGCACCGCGTCGATCAAGCTCATGCATTACCAGGGTGACCTCGAAGGGCAGGGCCCGGTGTGGGGCTACGTCAAGGGCGGCATGGGGATGATCAGCTTCGCCCTGGCCGATGCCGCGCGAGAGGCGGGCGCGCTCCTGGCCTGCGGCGTCTCGGTCGGGGCCATCGTCCCCGAGGAGGGCGTGGTGCTCGAGGACGGGACGCGCATCCGCGCCAGGACCGTGCTCTGCAACGCCGACCCGAAGGTCGCGCTGCGCCTGCTCGAGGGGCAGGACGTCCCCGCCGACTACCGCGCGCGGCTGGAGGCGTGGAAGATCCGCAGCCCGGTGGTGAAATTCAACGCCGCGCTGACCGACCTGCCCGAGTGGACCGCCGCCCCCGGCGAGTCGTGGCCGGCGCGCGCCACCATCGACGTCACCGGTGGGCTGGAGGACGCGCAGCGCGCCTTCGAGGCGTGCGACCGCGGCGAGCCGGCGGTGGGCTTCGGCGAGGTCTACCTGCAGACCGGCTACGACCCGTCGCCGGCGCCGGCCGGCCATCACCTGCTCAGCGTCTTCGGCCAGTACGCGCCCTACGAGCTGGCCGAGGGGACGTGGGACAGCCGGCGCGAGGAGGTGGCGCGCCAGTTCATCGACCTCATCGACCGCTTCGCGCCCGGCTTCGAGGACCGCGTCGTGGCCTACGAGGTGCTCGGGCCACCCGACATCGAGGATCGGATCGGCCTCACCGGCGGCAACATCTTCCAGGGCGAGGTCACGCCGGACCAGATGTGGGAGCACCGGCTGGCGCCTCGTACGCCGGTGCCGGGCCTGTACTTCTGCGGCGCGGCCACCCACCCGGGCGGGAGCGTGATCGCCCTGAACGGCCGCAACGCGGCCCGGGCGGTCCTGGCCGACACGCGCGAGATGGCGGCCCGTTGAGCTCAGCCGACCTCGTCATCGTCGGGGCGGGCACCATCGGCGGCTGGGCCGCGGTGATGGCCCGCGAGGACGGCGCGGGACGCGTCTTGGTGGTCGACGCCGGGCTGGCCGGTCAGGGCGCCAGCACGCGCGCGGCCGGCATGGTGCGCACGCAGGGTGGTACGCCCACCGCGGTCGACCTCGGGCGCTTCAGCGTGGAGTTCTACGGGGAGCAGCGCCGGCGCTACGGGATCGACAGCGACTTCCGCGAGCTGGGCTACCTGATCCTGGCGGTCACCGAGGAGGAGCTCGAGGCCGGCCGCGAGCGCGTGGCCATGCAGCGCGACCGCGGGGTGGCGGCGCGGCTGGTGTCGCCGGCGGAGGCCGCCGAGCTGCTGCCGGTGCTCGATCGCGACCAGATCCTCGGCGCCACCTACTGCGCGCAGGACGGCGCGATCGATCCCGGGCGCAACGTCGCCGCCTACCTGGTGGCGATGCGTGCCAGGGGCGCCGAGCTGCTCGAGCGAACGACGGTCACCGGGCTGCGGATCCAGGGCGGGCGTGTGACCGGCGTGCAGCTGGCCGACGCCGTGATCGCCACCGAGCGCGTCATCCTGGCCGGCGGCGTCGGGCAACGGGCGCTGGCGGGGCTGGCCGGACCACCGCCGCCCGTCGGCGGCGTGCGCCACCACGTGTTCCTCACGAGCCCTGCCCGTGTGCTGGCCCACCGCCCCATGGCGATGGGCTTCGACGTCGCCGCCGGCCTCTACTGGCGCCAGGAGGAGGACGGCCTGCTCTTCGGCATGAGCGACCCCGACGAGACGCCGGGCGAAGCGCGCGCCATCGATCCGGTGGCGCAGCGTCGCGCGCGCGGCCGGCTGGGCGAGCTCATCCCCGCCACGCGCGGCCTGGGGCTGCGCAAGGCGTGGGCGGCGACGATCGACTACACGCCCGATCACCTCCCGGTCCTCGGGCCGGGGCTCGACGCCCGCGGCGAGCCGATCGAGGGCCTGACGATCGCGTCGGCGGGCGGGCACGGGATGATGTGGGGGCCCGGCGTGGCGCGCGTTGCGGTCGACCTCTCGCTGCACGGCGCCACCCTGGTGACCGACGTCTCGTTTTTGGGGGCCGATCGCTTCGATGCCGACGGCCGCAGCCGGCTGGCCGCCGACCCGATCGCCCTGCCCTTCCCGGACGCCGTCGCCTCCTGAGCGGCCGCGGTCCCTCGCCGCGCCGAGCCTCAGCCGGCTGAGGAGATCGGCTTGAGCGTGACCGTGTCCTCTTCAGGGCGGACGCGCGCGGTGTGCCAGTGCGATGTCGGGCGCTGACGTCCAAGCAACCCGGCGGGCGTCGCGGTGATGGTGACCAAGAGCATCACCATCCAGTAGAACAGCGGGTACATCGCCGCCCACAGGTAGAAGCGACCGACGCCTCGGTTGTAGTGGCGATCGAGCCAGATCCCGGCGCCGAGCTGCGCGAGCGCCACCGTCGCGATGACCATGCCCCAGAAGTTCGGCACCGGGTTGGCGCCCAGCGGCTTGAGACCGGCGGCGTACGAGAGGGCCCAGAAGCCGATCATCCCGACCGCGAGGTAGGCCCAGAGGACCGAGCAGACGGCCTCGAGGAAGACCGGCCACAGGCGACGGGTGCGCCAGTCCGTGAGCATCCCGGCGTTGCCGCGCAGCACCTGCGCGAGTCCCCTGGCCCAGCGCTTGCGCTGCTTCCAGAGCGCCGCGAACGTCTCGGGGACCTGCATCGCCACGACGGCGCGCGGCTCGTAGCGGACGTCGTAGAACCGGCGCTGGAGCTTCCAGGTCAGGGCGATGTCCTCGGTCACCTTGTCGGGGTCGAACAGGCCGACGTCGACGACTGCCGACTTGCGGAACGCGCAGATCGCGCCCGAGACGGTGAGGATGCGACCCCACACGCGCTGCGCGCGGCGCAGCACGGACACGATCGACGCGAACTCGGTGGCCTGGAGCTTGGCCAGCAGCGAGCGGGTGTTGGTGACCTGCGGGTTGCCGGCGACTGCGGCCACGCGGCCGTGGCGGAAGTGCGGGACCATCCAGCGCAGGACGTCCGGGCGCGGGCGGATGTCGGCGTCGACGATCACGATGATCTCACCACGCGTCACGGGCATGGCGTCGTTGAGCGCCATCGCCTTGCCCTCGTTGACGCGCTTCTCGATCAGCCTCAAGCGGTTGTCTTGAAGCATGCGTCGGCGAACCAGTTCGGCGGTGCGGTCCGTCGAGCCGTCGTCGACCACGATGACCTCGTAGCTCGGGTAGTCGAGCGAGAGCAGGGCCTCGAGCGTGCCGTCGATCACTTCCTCTTCGCGGTAGGCGGCCACGACGACCGAGACGAACGGCCGGTCGTCGGAGTCGGGCCCGAACGGGACGCGCTCGTTGCGTCCCCAGAAGATCAGCGAGGTGAGCGTCCACATGACACCGGTGACGATCGGATACGACGCGACGAAGCCGAGCGCGACGGCGTACGGCGGTGTGTCGGCGATCCAGCGCAGGACCGTGGCGAGCCAGTGCACGCTCAGGCTTCCGGGCGATAGGTCTTGATGCCGCCGGCGAGCTCGACGACGAGGTCGCGCTGTGTCGCCGCGCCGGCCGCGCCGCCCGGCAGCTCCCAGACCACTTGGCGGCCGAGGCGGTCCTCGTTGGTGCGCGGCGGGTTGAGCGGTCGTTCGGTGCGCGCCCCCTTGCGCCGGTAGATGCTCACGTTGTGGCGGATCCACCAGATGGTGACCGTGAGCACCACGCCCATCAGCACCGCGAGCGTCGCGCCGGTGTCGCGGAGAGCCGCGCCGGAGGTCTTGCCCTGACAGGCCAGGAGCACCCAGAGGGCGGCCAAGAGGGTCCAGAAGGCGATGCCAACGACGATGTGGAGGGCCTGGCGCATCGACCCGGTCATCGGCCGTCCCTTCGAGCCGTTCAGGGTCGGTAGAACGTTCGTCTAGCTGGCGTGCGTCGCCAGCCAGGCGTGGATGTCGCCGCCGGACATCTTGCGCGTGATCTGGAGGCGCGGGACGACGGTCTCGCCAGGCCGAGCGTAGTGCGCGGGCTCCTGCACGAAGACGAGCCCGAAGCGCTTGCGCAGCCAGCGGTCGAGCCGGATCGGTATCTGCCGGTCGTCCGTGGCCAGCTGGCCGTAGTTGCCGTACGGCGGCGCGAAGGAGAGCGCGCGGTAGCCGGGCACGTGCTCGTCCAGGCGCTCGGCGCCCCAGTTGAGGTCCGCGAGCACGCGGCGCTGCCACGCTCCGATGTCCTCACGGTGAAGGACGCGGTTGGCGTAGAACGGGCCCGTCGTGCCGGCGGCGTCGTAGACGATGTTGTGGTGACCGCGCCCGGCGTGCAGCTGCATCTCCCAGCGGCCGGATCGCTGGGCGGCGGCGATCTCGTCCCAGCTGGCGTAGCGGGGGCGACGCGCTTCCACGCTGCCGGCGTCCACGAACATCACCGCGGTCCAGCGCAGCTGGCGCAGCACGGCGTCGGCGCCCTTGAACGAGTTGTCGAGGGAGTCGTCGAAGGTCAGCAGCAGGGGATGCGGCGGCAGGTCGACGTGCTCGCCGGCGATGTAGGCGCGGAACTGCTCGAGCGTGATGGTCTGATAGCCGGCGGCGCGCAGCAGCGCCATCTGCTTGGCGAAGTTCGGCTGCGTCACGCCGTAGGCAGCGTCGGCCGCGCTGTCGAAGTCGCTGCGCTCGCCGATCCCGTGGTAGAGCAGCACGGGGATGCCCGCGCGCGACGCCGGCAGCGGCTGCCACACGGCCCGCTCGTGGGCGGTGAGCTGCACCGACAGCGGCAAGACGTTCGGTGCGGGCTCGTCGGAGCCGCATCCGGACAGCGCGACGATCACCACGACTGTGGCGACGAGCGTCAACGGGCGCGCGACGAGGCGCCGGGGCGACCGCATGGCCAAGCGATCGGCGCGCGGCCGGCGCGCTTGAACGACGCCTATCGTCCAGGCATGGTCCGCAGTCCGACGCGGGCGGCCGCGCCGGCGCAGGCCCCCGACGAGAGCCTCGGCAGCGTCCTGGCCGCGCTGGCGGCCAACACGCTGATCGCGATCGCGGCGCGTTCTCGATCTGGGACGGCATCCGCTCGCTCGTGCAGCCGCCCGAGCTCGAGGCCTTCGGGGTCGACGTGCTCGGCGCCGCGCTGGCGCTCGTCGCGCTCGTGCTGCACCGCGTGACCGGGTCGGGCGTCCCCGACGCACTGGCCTCGGTGCTGATCGGTGGCCTGCTCTGCTACCTCGCCCTGCGGCTGACGCGGCGCAACCGCGAGCTGCTCACCAACCAGTCGGTGCCCGAGCGCCACGTGCAGCGCCTGCGGACCCGCATCGAGGACGAGGCAAAGATCGATGCCGTCACGCGGCTCGAGGCCGTCTACCTCGGCCCTGGGGAGGTCCTGGTGGCGGCCGACGTGCGCATGGTCGACGGGCTGGGGGGCGAAGAGGTCGCCGCGGCCCCGGCACGCATGCGCACGGAGCTCACGCGCGCGGTGCCGGCCATCGCCCGGATGTACCTGACGCCGGTCCCGTGATCCGGCGTCAGCCGGCCGCAGCGGCGATGGCCACCTGACCGTGGGAGATTGCGCTGCTGACGCGCGCGGCAGCCGGCGATCGCGGCGGCGGCCCGCTCTATGGATCCACGCGAGATTGCGATGGCTGCTCCCGCCCGCGCCTGGGAGCATCGCCGCGATGAGGGCGCCCCCGGCTTCAGCGACCCTCGACGGGCTGCTCCCGCCCTGGACCGACGTGCCGCCGGCGCTCGTCGACGCGGGCCTGTGGTGCGTGATCGAGGTCTGCACCGACGTCCCGGCGCAGCGGTGGGAGCCTCGGCTCGTGCTCTTCCTGACCGACGCCGTCGCGCTCGTCCGCGAGGTCGCCGCTTGGATCGAGGACGTCCCGATGTGGGACGCGCGCGTGGCCGGGTACGCGCGCGACGCGCTGCGCCGCGACGAGGCCGCGCCCACGGCGCTCTGTCACGTCGCGCTCTGAGCCGCCACGAACTCGATGAACTCGTCGAGCAGCGGCCGCGCGGGCCCGACCGCCGCGCGCATCACGTGCCAGTCGCGCGAGGCGGGCGCGGGCTCGACGGGGATGACGGCCAACACGCCGGCGTCGAGGTCGGAGGCGACCGCGTCGCGCGAGAGGAACGAGATGCCCAGGCCGATGCGCGCCGCCTGGCGGATGGCGCCGTTGGAGCCGACCGTGAGGGTCTCGGCCTCGAGGTCGAAGGCCGAGAGGAACTCCTCGTTCGCCGAGCGCGTCCCCGAGTCGGGCTCGCGCAGCAGCCAGGTGCGGCCGCCGAGCTCGGGCGGCGTGACGGTGCGGTCGCCGGCGAGCGGGTCGTCGGGCGCGCCGATCAGGACGAGCTCGTTGGGGCGCAGGGGGCGCGCCACGATCCGCTCGTCGGTCGGCGGCCGCCCGCCGAAGGCGACGTCGGCTTCGTGGCTGACGAGCGCGTCGAGCACCTGACCGCGGTTCCCGACGCTCAGCGCGAGGCGCACGTCGGGATGGGTCATGGAGAAGGCGCGCATGAGGGCCGGCACGAACGACTCGGCGGCGGTCGTGACCGCGGCGATGCGCAGGAGGCGCTCAGCGGTGGCGGCGGCCTCCGAGGCCGCCTGGCGTCCCTTCTCGAGCAGGCCGATCACGTCGGTCGCGAAGGGCGCGAAGGCGCTGCCCGCCGGCGTGGGCTGGACGCCGCGCCCATCGCGCTGCAGCAGCGGCGTGCCCAGCTCGTGCGACAGCGCGGTGATCGCGGCCGAGACCGAGGGCTGGGTGACGACGAGCTCGTCGGCGGCGGCCGTCACCGACCCCGTGCGCACGACGGCCAGGAAGCTGCGGAGCTGGGTCAGGGTCACGGACAAGGGCCCGAATCATAGACACAAGGCTCAACGTCCGTGCGAATCTCTGCTTGTTCTTCAATCGGTGACACGGCGATGCTAGGC
>DASVFT010000142.1:0-11923 GCA_036379935.1 Solirubrobacteraceae bacterium
GGTCCAAGACCAAGGCGCGCGAGCTGATGAAGGGCGCGGGCGTGCCGATCGTGCCGGGCACGACCGATCCGGTCGACACCGTCGACGACGCCCGCAAGATCGCCGAGGACATCGGCTACCCGATCGCGGTCAAGGCGGCCGGGGGCGGCGGCGGCAAGGGCTTTCGCGTCGCGCTCGAGCCCGACAAGCTCGAGGAGGCGTTCGAGGGCGCCGCGCGCGAGGGCGAGAAGTTCTTCTCCGACGCGACGGTCTACCTCGAGCGCTACCTGCCCGACCCGCGCCACGTCGAGGTCCAGGTCCTCGCCGACAAGCACGGCAACGTCGTCCACCTCGGCGAGCGCGACTGCTCCATCCAGCGCCGCCACCAGAAGCTGATCGAGGAGTCCCCCGCCCCGCTGGTCGACGCGGAGCTGCGCGAGAAGATCGGCAAGATCGCCACCGACGCGGCCGAGGCCGTCGGCTACCACGGCGCGGGCACGATCGAGGGCCTGCTGCAGGACGGCGAGTACTACTTCCTCGAGATGAACACCCGCGTGCAGGTCGAGCACTGCGTGACCGAGATGACGACCGGCGTGGACATCGTCAGGGAGGGCATCCGCGCCGCGGCGGGCGAGGCGCTGTCGCTGACGCAGGACGAGGTCGCCCTGCACGGCCACGCGATCGAGTGCCGCATCAACGCGGAGGACGCGGCCAAGAACTTCGCGCCCGCGCCCGGCCAGATCACGACCTACCGCGAGCCGGCCGGCCCCGGCGTCCGCGTCGACTCAGGCGTGGGCCCCGGCAGCCAGATCACGCCGATGTACGACCCGATGGTGGCCAAGCTCATCGTCTGGGACGTCGATCGCGAGCGGGCCACCCGGCGCATGCTGCGGGCCCTCGGGGAGTACGAGATCGGCGGGCTGAAGACGCTCGTCCCGTTCCACGCGGCGCTGCTTCAGACCGAGCAGTGGGCGCGCGGCGAGACGTGCCGCGACCTGCTCGAGGACCGCCAGTGGCTGAAGGGGCTCGCCTTCCCCAAGCCCGCGCCCGCTGCCGCCGACGAGGAGGCCGAGACGGTCGAGCACGCCTACACCGTCGAGGTCTCCGGGCGCAAGTTCGACGTCAAGGTCATCGGCCCGTCCTTCGGGCCACCCGCCGCCGCGAACGGCGCCGCGCCCGCGGCCGCGGCGCCCAAGCCGCGGCGCGCCGAGCGTGCCGGCTCGAGCGCCGGCGGGGGGGCCGACGAGCTCGTGTCCCCGCTCCAGGGCAACATGTGGAAGGTGCTGGTCCAGGCCGGGCAGGAGGTCGAGGAGGGCCAGCTCGTCTGCATCATCGAGGCGATGAAGATGGAGAACGAGATCGCCGCCCACAAGGCCGGCGTCATCGAGGAGCTGGCCGTCAAGGAGGGCGAGCCGATCACCTCGGGGGCCACGATCGCCGTCATCAAGAGCCCGGAGTCAGACGGCTGACCAGCGCCTTCGGGCGGGCCACCGCGATCCCGGAGCCGCTCGCCCTCCCCATCCGTACAGGATCGCTCGCCCTGACTCCGGAAAAGGGTGGCGAACTTGTGGCGGGTTACCGGTACGAACTTCCCAAAAGGGGGTTACCCCGATATATGTAGGCGTCGGGGTGGCATACAAGGGGTGGGAGCTTTTGCACAGGACGGCAGCGAAGGGGTTTTGGGGATGAGCAGCGGAAACACGGACGTGAGCGGCACATTTGATCGGGTGGCCGGACCACCGGCGCCGCGCGGTGCGGCATGAGGGCGGTCATCCTGGCGGGGGGCATGGGGACGCGGCTGCGCCCCTACACGACCGTGATCCCCAAGCCGCTGGTGCCGATCGGCGATCGCCCGGTGCTCGAGCACATCATCCGTTCGATGATGAACTCCGGCGTCGACCGGATCGACCTGTGCGTCAGCCACCTCGGTGAGCTGATCCTGGTCTACCTGGCCAGCGCCGACATCCCGCCCGCCGTGCGCCTGGCCTTCCACTGGGAGGACGAGCCGCTCGGCACCGCGGGCGCGCTGACCACGGTGCCCGACCTCGAGGGCACGTTCATCGTCATGAACGGGGACGTCCTGACCACGATCGACTACCGGCAGCTCATCGAGTACCACCACGAGCAGGAGGCCGCGCTCACGGTGGCCATGCACAGCCATCGCGTCAACATCGACCTCGGCGTGATCGAGTCCGACGACGGCATCGTGCGCAACTACATCGAGAAGCCGGCGCTGCGCTACCAGGTCAGCATGGGCATCTACGTCTACGACCAGCGCGCGCTGCGCCATCTGCCCGACGGCCCCTGCCAGTTCCCGGAGCTCGTGCTGCGGCTCCTGGCCGCCGGCGAGCGCGTGGCCGCCTACCAGAGCGACGCCGACTGGTACGACATCGGGACCGTGGGCGAGTACGAGCGCGCCGCCGCCGACGTGGAGCGGTTCCCGGAGAAGTACGGCATGGAACCGCCGCTTCCGGCGCCCACGGAGCTGTACCCTGTGGACGCGCCGGAACCTCTGGATAACGGAGTCCCTTCGGCGAGGCGCGCCGCGGCCGGCTCTACTCGCGGCCATCAATCATCGAGCTGAGCCCTCATCCAGGCGAAGCGCGAGCGTCCGACGCCCGCCCGTCCCACGCCCTCCCTGCGGGAGAGATCGACTGCGTCAACGCGATCTTCCAGCAGCCGTGGTGGTTGGACGCGGTGGCGCCCGGCCACTGGGGCGAGGTCACCTGCGAGCACGAGGGCCGGACCGTCGCCCGGCTCCCGTTCGTCCTGCGCGGGCGTCCTCCGCTGCGGGTGCTCACGCAGTCGAGCTTGACGCAGACGATGGGCCCGTGGATCGAGCCCTCGAGCGCCAAGCCCGCCCGAGCGCTGGCCCGCGAGCACGAGCTGCTGGCCGAGCTCGAGGCGGCGCTGCCCCCGGCGCAGGGCTTCTCGCAGCAGTTCTCGCCGCTGATGCTCAACGCGCTGCCCTTCCACTGGGCGGGCTACAAGCTCGAGGCGCGCTACACCTACCGCCTCGAGGGGCTGCGCTCCGAGGACGAGCTGTGGGGCGGCCTGCGCGACAACATCCGGCGCGAGATCCGCAAGGCGCGCAAGCGCGTGGAGGTCGTCGAGGGCCTCGGCGTCGATCGCTTCCACGACGTGCTGTCGAAGACCTACGCGCGGCAGGACATCCCGACGCCCCACGGCGTGGACGAGCTTCAGCGTCTGCACGACGCCTGCGCGCGGCGGGACGCCGGGGCCATGCTCTTTGCTCGCGACGAGGCCTCCCAGATCCACGCCGTGGCGTGGGTGGTGTGGGACCGCAACGCCGCCTACTACCTGCTGGCCGGGGCCGAGCCGAACCTGCGGACGAGCGGCGCCAGCAGCCTGCTCATGTGGGAGGTGATCCTGCGCGCTCGCGCGGTCACCGACGTCTTCGACTTCCACGGCTCGATGGTCCAGCCGGTGGAGCGGTTCGTGCGCGGCTTCGGCGGGCGGCAGATGCCCTACCTCAGCGTGACGCGGATGGGCCGGGCGCTGCGCCTCGCCCTCGCCGCGCGCTCGGGCGTGCGTCAGCTCGCCTCGCGGCGGTAGCGCGGCCGGCGGCGCCAGACCGCCGGTCCCAGCCGGCCGCGCAGGAAGGGGAGCGGGTCCTGCCGCGAGAGCCCGCATTTGGCCTCGCAGTGCCGCGCCCACTTCAGCCAGCGAAGCGGCGAGATGCCCTCGGCGCGCGCGGCACGCATGTCCAGCAGCGGGTCGCACCAGGTCACCGTGCGCGGCGACGGGGCGCGCGGCGGGCGCTCGCGCCCGGTGAGGTCGGCATAGACCATCGCCGGGAGGTTCACGCCGGCGACCGCCGCGGGGTAGTGCCAGAGGTTGAACCGCGGGTTGATCTCCAGCAGGTGCAGCCGCCCGGCGTGGTCGCGCTTGAAGTCGAGCTTGGCGACGCCCTTCAGTCCGAGGCGCGCGAGGACGTCGCGGCCGAGCTCGGCGACGTCGGGCAGCGGCGTGATCTCGACGGCCGAGCTGTGCCCGTAGTCCGCCGGGAAGGTGCGGAGCTTGCGGCCGGTGAACGCGCCGGCGAGAGCCCCGGACGGGTCGACGTAGGCGTGGAAGCTCTCGATCGCCGATTCGGGCCCGCGCACGAGCTCCTGCGCGAGGATCTCGGAGTCCAGGGACGCTAGTCGCGGCCAGAGGGCCGCGAAGCCCTCCGCGTCGAGGGCGTGCAGCGCCTTGCTGGAGCCGGCCATGTGCGTCCAGCCCGGAGTCCGCACGACGGGCTTGATCACGAGCGGGAAGGGAATCTCCAGCGACGGCAGGCGTTGGCCCGGCGCGGCGTGCAGCCGCTGTGCGCGCGGGACCGGGAGCCCGCAATCGATCGCCAGAGCCTGGAAGCGGACCTTGTCCATGAGCTGCTCGATGAGCTCGCGATCGCCCAGCATCAGCCGCAGGCGCTGGCCGAGTCGCTCGCGGTGGCGCGAGGCGAGCAGCACCGTGGCATCGGTCTGCGGGAAGAGAACCGGAGCCTCGGGCTGGGTGCCCGCGAACGCGAGCAGCGCGTCGACGAGCTCCTCCTGGCGGTCCCAGGGGTCGATCCAGGGCAGCTCGGCGGACACGTGGCGGGAGTAGCGGCCGGCCTCGTCCTCGAATCCGAACAGCGCGGTCGAGATGCCCGCGACGCCGAGCGCCCGCACCATGTCGACGTCGCCCATCACAAGGGCGAGCGGCTCCCGGCTCGACGCCATCAGGTTCCGGCCCGCCGTGGCACAAGGGACATCACGAGGGTCACGTAGTCCATCACGTCCTTGCGCCGGGGCCGCAGGTGGGACCAGCGCGCGTGAGCTGCCAGCAGCGATCGCCGCGCTGTTCGGCCTCCGACACCGCTGGGAACCTAATCCCTGGTGAGCGTGTTCGCGCCTCGTACAATGGCCCGCGCTCCGGGCGGGACAGCCCCAGCCACCTCCTGAGGAGACGCCTTCCATCAGCGACGCAGCGACGATCTGGATCGTCAACCAGTACGCGGGCTCCCCGCGCCATGGGATGGAGTACCGCCACTACCAGCTCGCGCGCGCGCTCACCGAGCAGGGCCATCGGGTCGTGGTGATCTCTGGCAGCCGGTCGCACCTCTACATGCATCCCCCGGAGGTCTCGCGGCCGTTCACCCTCGAGTCCATCGACGGCGTGACCTACTGCTGGGTGGCCGTCCCGCCCTACACCCGCGCGATCAGCCTCGGGCGCGTCCTCAACATGGCGGCCTTCGCCCTGCGCCTGGAACGCCTTCCCGCGCACCGGCTCCCGCGACCGGACGCGATCCTCGTGTCGTCGCCCTCGCCCTTTCCGATCCGCGTCGGCGCCCGCTGGGCTCGGCGCTTCGGTGCCCGGCTCGTCTTCGAGGTGCGCGACATCTGGCCGCTGACGCTGCGGGAGCTCGGAGGGCTCTCGCGGCGCCACCCGCTGGTCATGCTCATGCAGCGCCTGGAGGACTACGCCTATCGCGTGGCCGACAGCGTGATCTCGGTGCTGCCGGCGGCCGACGGGCACATGGTCTCACGCGGCATGGAGCCCGAGAAGTTCAACTACCTGCCCAACGGCATCGACCTGGCGACGCCCCGGACGAACGGCTCCGTGCCCAGCGCGGTGCGCGATGCGCTGCGGCCGGGGACGTTCACCGTGGGCTTCGTCGGCACGCTCGGCAAGGCCAACGTGCTGGAGACGCTGATCGAGGCGGCGCGCCTGCTCGGCCCCGACGAGGCGCGGGTCGTCGTCGTCGGCCACGGGCCGGAGCGCGACCAGCTCATGGCCCGCGCCGCCGACGTGCCGAACCTGACCTTCGTGGGGCCGATCCCCAAGGAGCAGGTCGGGGCCGCGATCGAGCTCTTCGACGCCTGCTACGTGGGCTATCGCCGCAGCTCGCTCTATCGCTTCGGCGTCTCGCCGAACAAGCTCTACGAGTACATGGCGGCCGGGCGGCCGGTCCTCTTCGCGGCCGAGGCCGCCAACCAGCCGGTGCAGGAGGCCGACTGCGGTCGCACCGTGCCGCCCGAGGACCCCGCCGCGCTGGCGGCCGCCATCCGGTCGCTGGCCACGTCCCCGCCCGCCGAGCGCGAGCGGCTGGGGGCGAACGCGCGCGCCTACGTCGAGCGCCGGCACGACTACGCGCGGCTCGCCGAGGAGCTCGCCGACATCCTCCTGCCCGACCGCGGATGACGCCCCGCGACGAGCTGCGCCGGGCGATGGGCGACCTCATCGGCGTCCCGCCCGACCACGTCACGCTGTTCTGGAAGGGGCGCGTCGCGCTGTACGCCATCCTGCGCGCGCTGGGCATCGGTCGCGGCGACGAGGTCGTCGTGCCCGCCTTCACCTGCGTCGCCGTGCCCAACGCCGTCCTCTACACCGGCGCCACGCCCGTCTACGTCGACATCGACGAGGCCACGTACACCATCGATCCGGCCGCGGTCCAGGACGCGCTCAGCCCGCGCACGCGCGCCGTCCTGGCCCAGAACACCTTCGGCCTGTCCTCGGACCTCGACGCGCTGACGGCCGCGGCCGCGGCCCACGGCGTGATGGTCATCGACGACTGCACGCACGGCCTCGGGGGGACGTATCGCGGCCGGCCCAATGGCGCCGCGGCCAACGCGGCGTTCTACTCGACGCAGTGGAGCAAACCGATCTCCACCGGCCTCGGCGGCATCGCGGTGACGACCCATCCGGCGGTCGCGCGCGAGCTCGCGGAGCTCGAGACCGCGGCTCGCGAGCCGGGCATCGGCGACCGCGCGCTGCTCGCAGCGTTGCTCTTCGCGCGCGAGCGCATCGCGACGCCGCGAACGCTCCGGGCCGGGCGCGCGGTCTATCGCACGGTCAGTCGCATAGGCGTGGTGCCCGGGTCCTCCAGCGGAGACGAGCTGGCGGGCACCGAGATGCCGGACGGGTTCGTGACCCGGATGTCGACCTTTCAGGCCCGCCTCGCCGCCCGGCGCCTGGGCACGCTCGGCGCGAAGGTCGACCGTCGGCGCGCGGTGGCCGAGCGGTACTCGCGGTGGCTGGCGGCGCACGGAGCGACCCCGCCCCACGAGCCCGAGGCGACCGTGCACGCGTTCCTGCGCTATCCGATCAGGGTGCGCGACCGCGACGCCTTCCTGGCCGAGGGCGCGCGACGCGGGCTGCTCCTCGGTGACTGGTTTCACTCGCCGCTGTACCCGATCGGCGGCGACCTGGCGCGGTGGGGGTACCGCTGGGGCGAGCACCCAGTGGCCGAGCGCGTGGCCCGTGAGATCGCGAACCTCCCGACCGACGTGGCGCCCGACGGACGCCAGGCCCAGGCGGTCGAGGACCTGCTCGAGGCCTGGGTCGAGCGCATCCTCTAGCGGCGACCGTGCGGCTCGGCCGGACGCGACGACCGGTACGCTCGCAGGAGTGGCCACGGTGGGTCGGACAGTTGGGGGCTGGCGCAGGCGCGCGCCACGAGCGCGGACCGGCGTCGCGCTGGCGTCCGCGACGGTCGCGCTCATCGCTCTGGCCTCGGCCTGCTCGAGCAGCGGCTCGGACCACTCCAGCGTCACGTCGAGCCGGCCCTTCGAGCAGCGGTCGGGCTCGCTGATCCAGGCCGACGCCCTCGGCAACACCGTCATCGGCGGGCCGGACCGGACCAGCCTGTCCTTCCGCTTCCGCGCCACGTGGACGGGATCCGTGGCGGCCCTGCGCTTCTACATCATCAAGAACGTCAACGGCAGGACGGGCTACAGCGAGGGCGACGGTGGCGTCATGCGCGTGAGCCTGCAGGCCGACTCGGGCCGCAGCCCGCACGTCCCCGCGGGCCGCCGACTGGCCTCGGCCACGTTCCGGGCCGCCGGGGTCGGCAACTTCCCGCTCGTGCGGTTCGGCAAGCCGGCCCGCGTGGTCGCAGGGCGGCTCTATCACGTCGTCTTCTCCAACATCGCTCCCGATCCGGTGCGCAACTTCGTCTCCATCAACGCCATGTACTCGGCGAGCCGGCTGGGCCGGGGCCCCTCGGTCCCGGACGGCCTCGCCGTCCTCGAGGGCGATCGTGGACGCGGTGGCGCGACGTTCTGGCACCCGCGCCGCTCGCGTCCGCACGAGTACTACCTGCCGATCCTCGACGTCGTCGGTGGCCGTCCCGGGCAGCACGACGGCGTGGGCTACATGGAGGTGTGGGACCCGAAGCCGATCGGGGGCGACGCCATGGTGCGCCAGCTGCTGCGCGTGCGCGCCGACGGCGCGGGCCGGGCCGACGGCGTCTGGCTTCGCGTGCGCCGCGACTCGGGGGCCGACACCTCGCTCGTCGTGCGTCTCGAGCAGCAGGACGGGCACGCGCTCGCCTCCGCCACGGTGGCGCCGAGCAGCGTGCCCACGAGCGATCCGGGGTGGGTCCACGTGCGCTTTAGCTCGCCCGTCAGCCTGTCTGCGGGCACCGACCTCGCGCTGACGCTGTCGGCGGCCGATACTTCGGCCTATGAGGCGTTCCCGATCAGGAAGGGCACGGACTACGGCTTCGATCGGCAGACGTTCTTCGACGGCGGCTATGCGCAGTTCAACGACGGCAGCGGCTGGGTCGGCTGGGACCAGTGGGGCGGCCATGACCGGCGGATCAGCGATCTGCAGTTCGCTCTCGACGTCGCGAGGTAGATGAGCACCAGCGCACTGGCACCGCGGCTGCCGGGCAAGCGCCGCTCCAATCGCAGCGCGGCGCTCCTGGGGCTGGCGCTCGCGGGCGTGGCGGCGATCGCCACGGTGAGGCTGGGGCCGGCCGCCCTGGCGATCCCGGCTCTCGTCGTCGTCGCGCTCTTCTTCTTCCGCGAGCCGCTCGCGCTGCTCGCGCTGTTCCTCGACGTCGGCCTGTTCAAGGAGGAGGCGGTCGTCAAGTCCCTGCCGGTGGACGCCACGCTGGGCCTCGGCCTGCTGCTGGCGCTCGTGTGCGGCGTGCGCCTGGTCAACGGCAGAGTGCGCCCGCCCCCCTTCGGCTTTGCCCTGCCGATCGCCGTCGTCGCCCTGAGCATGGCGGCGAGCCTGGCGTGGACGCCGGCGCCCGACTACGGCGGCCAGAAGGTCACCACGTTCCTCACGGTGACGATGCTGGCCATCGGTGCGCCGTTCTTCATCTTCGAGCGATGGGACGACCTGCGCCGCTTCTTCACGTGGACGGTGGTGGTGGCGGTCCCGGTCGCGATCCTCGCGATCGCCCATCCCGCAGCCGAGAGCGGCCGCCTCGCCGGCGACAACACGATCGGCACGTCGCGCCTGCTCTGCACCGCGGCGCTCATCCTCCTGCTCGGCGCGCTGGGCCAGGCGCGGTGGCGGCTGCCGGCGACCGCGGCTGCGGCGGGGTTCATCGCCACCGCCGCGGCCGTGGGCTCGCGCGGTCCGATCCTGAGCCTCGCCATCGCGCTCGCGCTGGTCGTCACCGGATGGCTGCTGCGCGTCCCGCGCAAGGTCGCCCCCGTGCTCGCGATCGTCGCCGTGGGCGTGGCCGTGGTCCCGTTCGTCTCGCTCCCGGCCACTTCCAGCGAGCGGCTCTCCTCGGCCGCCCGCGATCCGGTCGCCGCGTTCCGCGCGGACGATCGCTACTACCTCGTCCAGGAGGCCTTCCAGCTCATCGACGCCAACCCCGTCCGCGGCGCCGGCGTGGGGGCGTTCAGCGCGATCAACCCGCTCATCAAGTGGCCTCACAACCTCTTCCTCGAGCTCTGGTCGGAGCTCGGGATCGGGGCGCTGGTCGTCGTCGCCGGTGCCATCCTCGTCGTCCTCGTGGGACTGTTCCGCATGGCGTGGCGCCTGCCCGAGCACGGCCGCGAGCAGCAGCTCGTCTACGTGCTGCTGGCGATGTTCTTCTTCAACCTGCTGGCGGTGCAGGTCTCCGGGAACATCAACGACAACCGCGACTTCTGGGGAATGCTGGCGATCTCGTGGCTCGTGCTCGGCCGCGGTCTCGCGCCGCACAAGTCCGAGACCTCCACGACCGTGAATCCTCAGTGAGCGCAGATGGGGTCATCGTCTTCCGGCGTCGAGGCATCGCGATCGCGGAGGCGTACTTCGAGCCGGAGGGCGCGGACGCGCCGAGCCTCGGGCGGGTCGACCTGCTGAGGATCGTGGGCGCCTTCGCGCCTCCGTCCGAGCGCGGCTCGCGGCAGCTTCACACGCTGGTCATCGATCTCGGCGCCGACGAGGACACGCTCTTGGAGCAGATGTCGAAGGACACGCGCTACAAGATCCGCCGCGCCATGCAGAAGGACCCGGTGCGCGCCGGCGTCGCCGGCGAGAGCTCGGGGGAGGCCGTCGACGCCTTCGCCGACTTCTACGATCGCTTCGCGGCCGCGCAGTCGGTGGCGCCCGCGTTCCGCCCGCGGCTGCACGCGCTCGCCGGGCACGGCAACCTCGTCATCACCGCCGCGACCGGCGAGGACGGAGCGGCCCTCGTCCAGCACGCCTACGTCGCCGCCCACCGGCGCAGCTACATGCTCTACTCGGCGTCGGTGCTGGCCGAGTCCGCCGACGGCGACATGCGCAACCTCGTCGGTCGCGCCAACCGCTACCTGCATTGGCACGACATCCGCATGTTCAAGGAGCGCGGCTTCGCGCTCTACGACTTCGGCGGGCTCGACGTCACCGGCCGCAGCGAGAAGACCACCAACATCGCCCGCTTCAAGCGCGGCTTCGGTGGCCAGGTGCGGCCGGTCTACTCCTCGACTCACTCCCGCTCGCTGCGCGGGGCGGCCGTCCAGCGGATCCTCGCGCTTCGCGGCGTGGACTTCTGACCGTGGCCGCCGTGCCCCCGCCATCGGCGCAGGCGCAGGCGTGGGTGCTCGGCGCGATCGATCTGGTGCGGGCGCTCAAGCTGGCTCGCGTTCCCACCGTGGTCGTCGCCGAGCGCGAGAACCCGGCGCGCTACTCCCACGCCGCCGTCGCCACCGTCGAGCCCACCGAGCCGTCGCGCGGTCCCGAGGCGATGGTCGAGCACCTGCTCGCGTCGGCTTCGCAGCAGCGCGAGCGGCCCGTCCTCTACTACGACAACGACTGGGACCTGCTGCTCGTATCGCGCCACAGAGATCGGCTGGCACGGGGCTTTCGGTTCGTCGTGGCGTCCGCCGAGCTGGTCGAGGACCTCGTCGACAAGGCCCGCTTCCAGGCGCTGGCGGAGCGGCTGGGGTTTCCCGTCCCGCGCGCGGTGCGGTGCTCGAGCCGCGAGCTCGAGGGCGATCCTGGGCTGCGCTATCCACTCGTCGTCAAGCCGATGAGCCGGCACGACGGCGGCTGGACCAGGGTGGTGCGGGCCAAGGCCGCGCACGTCGGCAACGGCGCCGAGCTGGCTCGCCTGGGCGCAGACCTGGATGGCGCGGGGATCGGCCTGCTGATCCAGGAGGCCGTTCCCGGCCCGGAAGACCGCATCGAGAGCTATCACGTCTACGTCGACGACGAGGAACGGATCGCCGGGGAGTTCACCGGACGCAAGATCCGCACCTATCCGCGCGAGTACGGCTTCAGCACGGCGGTCTCGATCACCGACAGCGCCGAGGTCCGCGAGCTCGGGCGGCACATCGCCCTCACGCTCGAGCTGCGGGGGGTGGCCAAGGTGGACTTCAAGCGCGGCGCGGACGGGAAGCTCAAGCTCCTCGAGGTCAATCCGCGCTTCAACCTCTGGCACCACCCTGGAGCGCTCGCGGGCGTCAACCTCCCGGGCCTGGTCTACGAGCGGCTGCTCGGACGTCCCGCGCCGGTGCCTCCGGCCGCGCGCGCCGGCGTGACCTGGTGCAGCTCGCACGATCTCCAGGCCGCGCGCGCCGAGGGCATGGGCCTCGTGCGGTGGCTGCGCTGGGCGGCGGCCTGCGACGCGCGCTCGGGGTTCGCCTGGGACGACCCGTTTCCGATCCCACGGGCGGCGCTCGCGCGCGCCCGCGACCGTCTGCGGTGGCGCGCCGCCGGCTGAATCGCGATGCGCTACGGGCTACTC
>DASVFT010000143.1:0-14494 GCA_036379935.1 Solirubrobacteraceae bacterium
TTGCGGGCCGCCGCGGCGGCCCACAACGTCGCGCCGGCCACCGCGCATCGCTGGTGGCATCGCTGGTGTCAGGCCAGCGAGAGCGAGCGAGCGTCGCGGGCGTGCCTGCGCGCGCGACCGCCGATCCCGAAGTCGTGCCCGTGGCGGTTGACCGCGGAGGCTGAGCAGCGGATCCTCGCCGCGCGCCATCGCACGAACCTGGGGCCGGCGCGGCTGGCTGGCCTGGTCGGCTATCGCCGCTCGACGATCTGGAAGGTGCTTTGGCGCCACGGCTGTTCGCAGCGGCGCCGAACCCCCAAGGAGCGCTTTACTCGCCGTTACGAGTGGTCAGAGCCGGGTGCGCTGTTGCACATGGACGCCAAGCAGTTGGCGCGCTTCGATACGCCCGGCCATTGGGCGCACGGCGATCGCAGCGTGCACATCAAGAACTCCGGGCCGGCGCGCATCGAGTTCGCTCACGTCGTGATCGATGACCACAGCCGCCTGGCCTACGTCGAGATCCACCGCCACGACCGCGGCGACATCGCCGCCGCCGTGCTGCGCCGCGCCGCCACCTGGATGGCCGAACAAGGCGCCGGCCCCGTCCAGGCGGTCATGACCGACAACGCGCTGGCCTACCGCCGCAGCCGACCCTTCAAAGCCGCCCTCGAGCAACTCGGCGCCCGCCACATCCTCATCCCACCGCGCACCCCACGCTGGAACGGCAAAGCAGAACGCTTCATCCGCACCCTCGACGAAGAATGGGCGCACGCGCGCATCTGGCCCTCATCGACCCGCCGCAACCGCGCGCTGGCATCCTTCCTTCGCTACTACAACCGCCGAAGACCACACACCTCACTCAACGACCGGCCACCCATCAGCCGCGTTCACCAAGACCGAGGGCAGGACAACTAGCCGCTGCGGCTCAGCTTCCCGTGCCGCTTGGCGTAGGCCTCGCCCACGCGGAAGACCGCCAGGCCCGCGGGGATGGCGATCGCCCCCATGAGGAGCAACGGCCACAGGTCGCCCCACACCGCGCCCAGGCTGGCGCCGTCGAGGACGGTGGCGCGGATGCCGTGCAGCGCATAGGTGGCCGGCGAGATCGTCGCGATCGCCTGCATCCAGCCCGGCATCACCTCGACGGGGTAGTAGACGCCGGAGACCACGAGCAGCATCCCCTGGGCGATGAACCCCAGCTGGGCGCCTTTCTCGGGCGATACCAGCGGCAGGATCGCCGTCACTATGCCCACGCCGATGAACGAGACCGAGGCCACGGCCAGCACCACGAGCGCGGCGCCGAAGTCCGCGTCGGGGAACCTCAAGCCGAAGAACAGCGCGACGACGCCGAACAGGGCGCTGGTCCGCAGCAGGCCGTAGAGGACGCCGAACGCGCCCATCCCGCCGAGGTGGACCGAGCGCGCCAGCGGGGCCATGAAGGTGTACTCGATCGTCCCCTCCCAGCGCTCCCACGCCACCGTCTCGGTGAGGACCTCGAAGACGATCCCCAGGTAGGACCAGATCACGGCGCCGATCAGCAGGCTGGCGGTCTGGCGCTCGACGTCGAGGGTGCCGCCGGTGGCCTCCACGCCCTTGGCGATGAAGACGATCGTCAGCGTGTTGGCCACCGTCCAGACGAAGAAGGCCAGCTCCCACCAGCCGTAGCGCTTGACGAGGTAGGAGTTGCGCTCGAGCACGCCCATGAGGGCGATGCCCTGCGCGCGCAGCTCGCCGCCGCCGATGGCGCGCATCACGCCGCCTCCTGTTCTTCGTCCTCGCCCAGCGGCCGGCCCGTCGCGGCGAGGAAGGCGTCCTCGAGCGTCGGCGCGTCGTAGCGTCGGCGCACCGCCGCGGCCGAGTCGAGCGCGAGCAGCCGGCCCCGGTCGAGGATGCCGACGCGATCGGCCAGCGCCTCGGCCTCGGCCATGTCGTGCGTGCACAGCAGGGTCGTGGTGTCGTGCGTCGCGCGCACGGTGCGCACGAAGTCCTGGACCTCGCGCTTGGACCGCGGGTCGAGACCGGTGGTGGGCTCGTCGAGCAGCAGCAGCGTTGGCGAGGTCAGCAGCGCGCGCGCCAGCGCCACCTTCTGCTGCATTCCGCGCGAGAGGTCCTCCATCGGCGCCTTCGCGCGCGCCGGCGGGAAGCCGACCGACCCCAGGATCTCGGGGATCCGGCGGCGCGTGTGCGCCGGCGCGAGACCGTAGAAGCGCGCCGCGTACGACAGGTTCTCCGTGGCCGACATGCGCTTGAAGAACGAGGCCTCGACCGACACGCGATTGACGACCCGCCGCACGGCGCGCGGGTCCGACGCCACGTCGTGGCCGAACACGCGCGCCCGGCCGCCGTCGTGCAGCAGCAGCGTCGAGAGCACGCGCACGAGCGTCGACTTGCCCGACCCGTTCTGACCGAGGACGGCCACGCACTCGCCGCGCGCGACCTCGAACGACACGCCCTCGAGGGCCGTGACGCGCATGCGGCGACGGCCCTGACGGCGGACGAACTGCTTGGAAAGCTCTGTCACTTCGACTGCAGGCACGGCATCCTCCTCACAAGACTTCAGCTACCAGGACAGGGGACAGCGACCGAGGCGGAGCTCGGCTACGCGGCTGGCCCTAGCGGTAGGTGCGGAGGAGCATCGCGACGGACGGTACCACCGCGGAGCGTCCGGCGCCTGCTACCCGCCGGCGGGGTTGCGCCCGCGCGCCGGGCGCAGCGGGCGCACCTCGGCGGGCTCGGCCTCGCGGCCGGCCATCTCGGCCACCGCGTGCTCGAGCGCCTCGATCCGGCTGGCCAAGCCCTTGATGGCGTCGGCCACCGGGTCGGGCAGGTGGATCCAGTCGGCGTCGGGCCCCTCGACCTTGCGGCCGTCGACGCGGACGACGTGTCCGGGGTTGCCGACCACCGTCGCGTTGGGCGGCACGTCGGTGATGACGACCGAGTTGGCGCCGATCTTGGCCCCGTGCCCGACCGTGATGGGACCCAGCAGCTTGGCCCCCGAGCCGATCGTCACGTTGTCCTCGACGGTCGGGTGGCGCTTGCCGGTGGCGAAGCCCGTGCCTCCGAGGGTGACGCCCTGGTACAGCGTGACGTTGTCGCCGATCTCGGCCGTCTCGCCCACGACGACGCCCGTGCCGTGGTCGATGAAAAGCGCGTCGCCGATCTGGGCCGCGGGATGGATCTCGATGTTCGTGACGCTCCGCGTCAGCGTGGCCAACAGGCGCGGGACGAGCGGCACGCCGGCGTGGTGCAGCGCGTGCGCCACGCGATGGGCCAGCAGCGCGTGGACGCCGGGCCAGCTGGCGAGGATCTCCACCGACGAGACGCCGCGCGCGGCGGGATCGCGCTCGTGTGCGGCGGCGACGTCCCTGCGGACCTCGCCGGCGACGCGACGCAGCGTCTCGAACCCGAGCATGGACGTACGATAGCCGCGTGCGCTTCCTCATCCTCCACGGCTGGCAGGGCTCGGGTCCCGAGCACTGGCAGACGTGGCTGGCCGCGCGCCTGCGCGCCGCCGGGCATCACGTCCAGTACCCGGAGCTGCCGGCCTGCGACCAGCCGTGCCCGGACCGCTGGGGCATGGCCTTCCGCTCCGAGCTCGGCCGGCTCGCCGCGCGCCAGGACCAGGAGCGCGTCGTCGTCGCGCATTCGCTGGGCTGCGTGCTGTGGCTGCGCGAGGCGGCGGCGATCGCGCCCTCGCGGCGCGTCGACCGCGTGGCGCTCGTGGCCCCGCCCTGCCCGGGGGCGGCGGTGCCCGAGCTGGCCGACTTCTACCCGACGGGAGCCGAGCGCGAGGCCGTGGCGCGCGCGGCGAGCGAGACGCGGCTGGTCTGCGCGGACAACGACCCCTTCTGCCCCGACGACGGCGCCGCCCGCCACTGGGCCGCGCCGCTGGGCCTGCGCGTCGACCTGCTGCCGGGCGCGGCTCATCTCAACGTCGAGGCGGGCTACGGCCCGTGGCCCGAGATGGAGGCGTGGTGCCTGGGCGAGGTCGAGGCGCTGACGCCTCAGCCGGCGGCGGCCTGGTCGACCCGCGGGGCGAAGAACGGCGCGGAGATGTAGCGCTCGCCCGAGTCGGGCAGGACGGTCACGATCCGCTTGCCCCGCGACTCGGGGCGCTCGGCCACCTGGAGCGCCGCCCACAGCGCCGCGCCGCAGGACACGCCGGCGAGGATCCCCTCGCGCGCCGCGGCCTGGTGCGCGAGCTCGATCGCGTCCTCGTCGGAGCACGCGATGATCTCGTCGATCAGCGCGAGGTCGAGGACGGCCGGGACGAACCCCGCCCCGATGCCCTGGATGCGGTGCGGGCCCGGCGGCTGGCCCGAGAGCACGGCCGAGGAGGCGGGCTCGACGGCGATGACCTGCGCGCTGGGGTTGTGCGCCTTGAGCGCCTGCCCCACGCCGGTGATGGTGCCGCCGGTCCCGACGCCGGCGACGAAGATGTCGACCTGGCCGTCGAGCGCGGCGAGGATCTCGGGGCCGGTGCCGAGCCGGTGGGCCTCGGGGTTGGCGGGGTTGGAGAACTGGTCGGGCAGGAAGACGTCGCCGTCCCGCGCGGCCGCGCGGGCGGCGTCGACGGCCTCGTTCATCCCGCCCAGCGACTCGACGAGCTCGACGCGCGCGCCGTACAGGCGCAGGAGCGCCTCGCGCTCGCGGCTCATGCCCTGCGGCAGGAAGATCGTCAGGTCGTAGCCCTTGGCCGCGCAGCAGAAGGCCAGGGCGATGCCGGTGTTGCCGGAGGTCGCCTCGACGATCGTCGTGCGTCCCGGCTCGATGACGCCGTCGCGCTCGGCGGCCTCGAGCATGGCCACGCCGATGCGGTCCTTGACCGAGCCGCCGGGATTGAGCGCCTCGAGCTTGCCGTAGAGCTCGACGTCGAGGCCGTCGGGCACGAGCCGGGTCAGCTGGACCATCGGCGTGTTGCCGACGGTGTCAGCGATGTTGATGGGGATGCTCGGCATTCGGGCCGGTCCCACCCTAGCGCCGACCAGCAGCGCCGGCGCGCCGTAGGCTCCGATCGATGACCGACCGGATCGTGCTCGAGCCGGACGAGATCGCCGGCCTCATCCGGGGCTCGCGCCTGCTGGAGCTGCGCGCCGACACGCCTCCCGAGCTGCGCGAGCGACTGCTGGCGACGGCGACCACGGCCATGGACGCCCTCTGCGGGCTGTGCGACCGCGAGGGGACCGACGCCGTGTGGGACGTGCTCGAGCTGCTCGAGCATCGCGAGCTGCTGGCCTTCTCGACGCTGCTGGCCAGCGAGCTGAGCGAGACCGGCTTCAGCGGGCGCGGCTGACCGGTGTCGATCTCGCCCGTCGCCGTTCGTAGTAGGGATGAGAGGCGGGGCGTGCCCGTCCAGCGTGAGGAGACGACCACCATGGCGCAGTACCTGTTGTCGGTGCACACGGTCGACGGCGAGGCCCGCGAGCCGATGACCGACGAGAAGGTGGCGCAGTTCATGGAGCGGGTCGGCGCCCTCGAGGAGGACATGAGGTCGGCCGGGGCCTGGCTCTTCAGCGGCCGCCTGCACGAGCCCGACACCGCCACGGTCGTCCGCGTGTCCCAGGGCGAGATGCTGACGACCGACGGCCCCTTCGCGGAGTCCAAGGAGCACATCGGTGGCTTCTACATCATCGAGGCCGAGGACCTCGACGCCGCGCTGTGCTGGGCCGCGAAGACCAGCGCCGCCATCGCGCGGCCGATCGAGGTCCGCCCGTTTCGGGAGGCGCCGAAGGGCTGACGGCGTGCGCGGCGTCGACGCCTCAGCCAGGCTCGATGATGCCGAGGTGGCCCGAATCTTCCGCGAGGAGTCCGGGCGCTCCGTGGCCGCGCTGATCCGCGTCTTCGCCGACATCGACGTCGCCGAGGACGCGGTCCAGGAGGCGTTCGCCGTCGCCTTGCGCAAATGGTCGGGCGATGGTCTGCCGCCCAACCCGGGCGGCTGGATCACGACCACCGCGCGCCACCTGGCCATCGACCGCCTGCGCCGCGAGTCGCGGGGACGCGAGCTGCTGGGCGAGATGGCCCTGCTCTCCCCCGCCGGCGATGACCCCGGGACGCCCGAGGAGGCGACGCCCGTGCCCGACGAGCGGCTTCGCCTCATCTTCACGTGCTGTCACCCGGCCCTCGCCACCGAGGCGCAGGTGGCGCTCACCCTGCGCCTGCTCGGCGGCCTGTCGACCGCGGAGGTCGCGCGCTCCTTCCTGGTCGCCGAGCCGGCGATGGCCCAACGGCTCGTGCGGGCCAAGCGCAAGATCAAGGCCGCACGGATCCCCTACCGCGTGCCGGAGGATCACGAGCTGCCCGTGCGCCTGCGCCCCGTGCTGGCCGTCCTCTACCTCGTCTACAACGCCGGGCTGGCGCGTCCGGCCGAACCGGGCCTGTGCTCGGAGGCGATCAGGCTGGCCCGGATCCTGGCCGCGCTCATGCCCGACGAGCCCGAGGTGATCGGCCTTCTCGCGCTGTTGCTCCTGACCGAATCCCGCCGCGCGTCGCGAACCCGCCCCGACGGCGCTCTCGTGCTCCTCGGCGAGCAGGACCGCACGCGATGGGATCGGGCCCTGATCGAGGAGGGTCAGGCGGTCGTCCGCCGCTGCCTGCGTCGCAACCACCCCGGTCCGTACCAAGCTCCAGGCCGCCATCAACGCCGTCCACGCCGACGCGCCGACCTTCGAGCAGACCGACTGGCGGCAGATCCTCGCCCTCTACGACCATCTGCTCGCGCTCGCCCCCACGCCCGTCATCGCCCTCAACCGCGCCATCGCCATCGGCGAGGTCCACGGCCCCGCCGCCGCCCTCGCGCTCGTCGAGGACCTCGACCTCGACCACTACCACGCCTTCCACGCCACGCGCGCCGACCTCCTCCACCGCCTTGGCCGGACCGCCGAGGCAGCCGCCGCCTACGACCGCGCCGCCACCCTCGCCCCGACCGAAGCCGAGCGGGACTTCCTGCGGCTCGGCGGCCGCGCTGCGCGCTGGCCGCAGCGCCGACCTCGGCCGCGCCAGCGACCCGGCGGCCGTGGCACCCCAAGCTGGTCGCAGATCCCACGCGCGAGGTGTGGATCTATCTCCCGGTGACGTGGTATAGGCGTGGGCCGTCCGCTCGGGCCAAGCCACACGTCGTGATCCGCACCGTGGCGGACGCGCTCGGCCTCGTGTGCGCGCACCCAGCGCTCGAGCGCGCGGCGCTTCACTCAGCGCTGGCGCAAGTCGTCGAGGCGCGCCTGCAGCCACCAAGCCACACGCTCCAGTGGGCGTGGGCGGTGGGTGAGCGCTGCCAGCGCAGAGATGGCGTTGGCACGTGCCTCGTCGGGCGTGTGACCCTGGCTGATCGCATCGGTGCCTTCGACCCGAGCCACGAACCACCCGCGCTCGCCTTCCTCAATGCGGATGGTGAGCTGCTCGGTTGTTGGGGCTTGCGGAGCATCGGCGACGGTCATGGAACCCTCCTATCGGCACGCTACCGCAGCGAGCATCGCGGCAACCCCGCCGCATGGACGGGTACATGGTCCTGAGCGAATGACCTACCTGTCGGTCCCGCGCGAGGCGCGGGCGCGCCAGCAGGCGAAGCCACGCCTAGATGTAGTACATCGCCGCGCCGGCCTCGCGGGCCTCGCGTTCGACGATGTCGGCGATGGTGGAGGCGGCGAAGACGTCGCGGGCGGCGGTGGCGGCGTCGGCGAAGATGCCCTGGGCCCCGCGGCCGAGGGGGCCGTCGAGGAGCTCGATGATCTCGAGCACCGTGACCTCGTGTGGCGGGCGGGCGAAGGCGTAGCCGCCCTTCACGCCGCGCTGGGAGCGCAGTACGCCGGCGCGGCGCAGGACCGCGAAGAGCTGCTCGAGGAACTGCACGGGGATGTCGCGACGGCGCGCGAGCTCGCCGATCGGCACGGGTCCCTCCCCGGAGCGTCCGAGCTCGGCGAGGGCCCGCAGCGCGTAGGGGCTCTTCGTGGTGATGGAGAGCATCGCCTCGGGCGATGCTAACCGGTGGCGGCGACGCCGCCGGGCGGCGGCGGCTCAGAGCCAGCCGCGCTCGGTGGCGATGAGGACGGCCTGGGCGCGATCGACGGCGCCGAGCTTGCCGTAGATGTTGTGCAGGTGGGTGCGGACCGTGCTCGTCGAGAGGGCGAGCTCGTGGGCGATCTGCTTGTAGACCTTGCCCTCGGCCAGGCGCTTGAGCACCTCGACCTCGCGCGTGGAGAGCGGGCAGGGGTCGATCTGGCGCGTGCGCTGTCCGGCCGGGTAGGGCAGGTCGTACATGACGCTGCGCAGCTCGGTCGGGCCGAGCCCGATCGTGCGCGCGCACTTCAGCAGCTCGGTCGGGCTCACGGCGCTGCCCTGCGAGTAGTGGGCCAGCATGTCGGCCAGGCGGACGAAGGCGGCCTCGCCCACGGCGTCGTCGGCGTGGTGGCGCTCGATGACCGAGGCGACCGACTTGGGCAGGCCCCAGCGGCGGGCGAGGACGCCGCCGACGAGCGAGTGGTCGACGCCCAGCTCGCGGCGCTCGCGATGGATGCGCTCCTCGGGCGTGCGCGCGTTGCCGTGGACCTGGCCGGGATAGCCGGGGTAGGCGTGCATGAGCACGAGCTTGCCGATGTCGTGCAAGAGCGCGGTGACCATGAGGCGGTCGCGGTGCTCGAAGCCGGCCTCGGTGGCCAGGCGGTCGGCGGCGCGCTGGGTGGAGACGCCGTGCAGGCGGAAGCGCTCGGGGGCCGCGTCCCACACGGACGAGCGCTCGAAGAAGTCGAAGGTCCGCGCGCGGGCGGCGAGGCCCTGCACGGCCTCGGGCGAGAGCAGGTCGACGGCCTCGACGACCGACTCGACGCGACCGCGGCTGCGACCCTCGACCTGGTTGGCCAGGCGCAGGACGGCGATCACGAGCGCCACGTCGGAC
Organism: Solirubrobacteraceae bacterium; assembly: GCA_036379935.1. Taxonomy (GTDB): domain Bacteria; phylum Actinomycetota; class Thermoleophilia; order Solirubrobacterales; family Solirubrobacteraceae; genus JAOPZW01. The sequence continues at coordinate 8,867 of DASVFT010000143.1, forward strand.
TCGACGGCGGCGACGACGTCGCCCGGCGAGATCCGCTCGGCCGTGACGAGGCGCAGCAGACGATCGCGCGACTCGGCCAGGGCCGGGAAGGCCTCGAGCGCCTCGAACGCGGCGGTCAGCCGGCGGCCGTGGCCCTCGTTGTGGCGGCGCTGCGCGCCGGCAGCCTCTGTGGCGGTGGGGCGAATGGGCGTGACTTTGGCGGTAGCTGGCGGAGTCATGGAAGTCGGTCAGTGCCTTTGTGCAGGGGCCGATGGATCTGCCTCCTCTTATTCGGCAGCTATGGACGGGTGTTTGAGCGCCTGACCGACCGCTTTTGCGCCAGGCAGCTTCTCAGGTCCGCAACGCGGCGTCGATACGCGACAGCGCCTCGTCGCGTCCGAGCACTTCCAGCGTCTCGAAGATGCCGGGAGACACGGTGGTTCCGGCCAGCGCGACGCGCACGGGCTGGAAGACGTCGCTCGGCTTGGCGCCCCGCGCCGCGACCACGTCGCGCAGCGCGTGCTCGATGTGCTCGGCGTCGAAGGGATCGGTGCGCTGCAGAGCGGCGCGTGCCTCGTCCAACGCCTCGCGGCCCCCGTCGGAGAGCCATTTCTCGCGCGCGGCCGGGTCGTCCGCGGGCCCGTCGAAGATGAAGCCGGCGAGCGGCCAGAAGTCGGCCAGCGTCTGGATCTTCTCCTCCGAGATGGCCACCGCGTCACGCAGGCGGCCCGCCGGGGCCTGGGGGTAATACTCCTCGATCCGGTGCGTCAATTCGTCGGTGCCGAGCTCGCGCAGGTAGCGCCCGTTCATCCAGCGCAGCTTCTGCTCGTCGAAGCGCGCCGGGTTGCGCGAGACGCGTTCGATCCGAAAGCGCCGGATCAGCTCGTCGGTGGGGATGAGCGTCTCGTCGTCCTCGTCGCCCCAGCCCAGCAGCGCCAGGTAGTTGCGGACCGCCTCGGGTAGGTAGCCGGCCGCCCGCAGGTCCTGGACGGAGGCCGCGCCGTGGCGCTTCGAGAGCTTCTTGCCGTCGGGCCCGTGGAGCAGCGGCAGGTGCGCGTAGACCGGCGGCTCCGCGCCCAGGGCCTCGAGCACGAGCAGCTGCTTGGGCGTGTTGGAGAGGTGGTCCTCGCCGCGGATGACGTGCGTGATGCCGGCGTCGAGGTCGTCGACGGCGACCGCGAAGTTGTAGAGGACGCTGCCGTCGGCGCGGGCGATCACCGGGTCGTCGAGATGCACGTAGTCGAAGGTCGTATCGCCGCGGATCAGGTCGTGGACGACGCTCTGGCCCTCGTCGGGGACGCGCAGGCGCACGGCGCCGTCGTCCTGCGCCTCGCCGCGAAAGCCGCGGTCGGCGCCGTGGCGCTCCTTGTAGACCTTGACGTCCTCGCCCGTGGCGGTCGAACGGTAGGCGTGACCGGAGGCGAGCAGGCGCTGGAGGACGTCCTGGTGGCGCTCGGTGCGCGAGACCTGCGAGATCGGCCCCTCGTCGTGGTCGATCCCGAGCCACTCCAGCGCGTCGAGGATGTGCTCGACGTTCTCCGGCGTGGAGCGCTCGCGGTCGGTGTCCTCGATGCGCAGGACGAGGGTGCCGCCCTGTCCACGGGCGGCGAGCCAGTTGTAGAGCGCCGTCCGGGCGCCGCCGATGTGGAGCTGTCCCGTCGGGCTGGGGGCGAAGCGAACGCGCATCGCCCCCAGCGTACGACGAACTCGTCCCGTCGACGTCCTACCGCACGCGCACGCCGGCCTGTGCGTCCCAGTGCAGCGGCGAGCTGTACTTCTGCAGCGGCGCCTCGGGCACGTGGCCGATGCGGACGCCGTGCTTCGCGCTGGGCGGGCAGATCGCCACGTAGCGGGCGTAGCCGCCGAGCCCGCCGCCGAACTTCGGGTAGCCGATGTTCACCAGGCAGCCGGTCGCCGGCACCTTGTCGAGGTTGGCCACGCCCTCGGCCTGCGCGTAGCCGTGGTGCATGAGCCAGGCCTCGCCTTCGAGGGTCGGCGTGGAGTCGGTGTCCAGCGGCTCGTGCCCGTGGAAGAGGATGTGGCGCTGCAGGTGCAGGAACTTCAGGGCGTCGAGCGTCACGCCGGGGAACTCCTTCAGGGTGGCCAGCTGGGGATCGGGCCAGCGCTTGGACCAGTCGGAGCGCACGAAGACGACGCTGCCGGCCGGGATCGCGCCGTGCCGGCGCTCCCACGCGCGGATGTCGGAGACCTTGAGCGCGTAGTTGAAGTCCTTGCGGACCTGACGCACGATCGAGATGACGACCAGCGGCCGGACCGAGTAGGTCGCGGGCAGCTCGTCGATCCCCGCGTACTCGGGCGCCCAGTGCGCGGGCGGGTCGAGCTGCGTCCCGAGCTGGTCGGTGGACAGGGCGTAGCGCGTGGCCTCGAACCCGTCGGCCGCGTACGTGTACGGATTGCCGGTGGCCGGGTTCAGCGCCGGCGCGAAGGTCGACGGCCCGAAGCCGGCCCACACCGGGATGCCCGGTCGGATGGTGTGCGTGAGGTCGACGTAGCGGGCCCCTCTCAGCCCCTGGTCGTAGAGTCGCCAGAGCCCCGGCCCGGCGGCCGGCGCACTGGCGGCGCAGACCGCAGCCAGCGCTGCTGAGAGCACGGCGACGATGAGGCTTCTGCGCATGACGTTCCTCCAGGTGGGTGGATGCAGACGCGCGATGCCTACCCACCTGCGCGCCGCCTCAGCACCCACCCGCGCGCCGCCTGAGCGCCGGCGTGCGATACAAGGCAGTCGATGCTCATCGGCGCGCACGTCTCCCCCGCCGGCGGCCCGGCCCGGGCCATCGAACGCGGCGTCGAGAAGGGCTGCGACGCCATCCAGATCTTCAACCAGAACCCGCGCGCGTGGAAGCCGACGGTGTACTCCGACGCGCAGGTCGCAGAGTTCCGCGCCGCGATGGCCGCCAGCCGGGTCGACGCCCTGCTCATCCACGCCGTGTACCTGCTCAACGCGGCGAGCGATGAGAAGGACTTCCGCGACAAGACCCTCGCCTCGCTCATCGCCTCGCTGCGCGCCGGCGACGCGCTCGGCGCCCACGCGGTCGTCCTTCATCCCGGCAGCGCCAAGTCGGGCAAGGTCGGGCCCGCCATCAAGCGCGCCGGCAAGGTCATCGCCCAGGCGCTGGCCGAGAGCGACCATTGCGCGCTGCACCTCGAGAACACCGCCGGCGCCGGCGGCACGCTCGGGCGCTCGTTCCACGAGCTCTCCGATCTCCTCGACGCGGCGGGCGGATCGGATCGACTCGGGCTGTGCCTGGACTCCGCCCACCTGCTGGCCTCGGGGTTCGACATCCGCACCGAGGAGGGGCTCGCCGCCGTACTCGACGAGTGCGTGGAGCTCGTCGGCCTCGAGCGCCTCGGATCGCTGCACCTCAACGACTCGCAGACGGCGCTGGGCTCCAACCGCGACCGACACGCCGATGTCGGCGAGGGCGAGCTCGGGCGCCGCGGCTGCGGGGTGTTCCTGTCCGAGCCGCGCTTCGAGGGCCTGCCGCTCGTCCTCGAGACGCCGGGCCCCGACGGCCACGGCCCCGACCGGGCACAGATCACGCTGACGCGGCGCCTCCGTGGCCAAGGACTGCGGCGGCGCGCCTAGCGCTCTGCTAGACGCTCCGTTAGCGCCGCGCATCTCTGGGTAAACAAGTCCGGACGCCTCCGCCCCCGGTCCTGCCTCGCGCGCGCGGAGACGCCCCTTCTAGACGCGACCCCCCGCCCCCGGTCCAGCGGTAGAGCGAGGGGCCGCTGGCGCGAACGTAGCGAAATCGCCCTTCACGTGGGGAGCTTTTTCAGGCCATGCCTAGGAAAGGCCCATTCTCAATGCCTTTTGGGCCAGAACGCCGGCCCGCGGCCCCTCCCAACGTTTTAGGTTCGCCGCGGCGGTGGTGCTCCGCGCAGGTGGGCGTTGACCTCGCCATGGCCCCTGGTCTCGGACAGCGTGCTCGACGCCGCAGGGCGCGCCTGATCGCCTCGGACCGCTCGCCGAGGCCGGCTGGGGCATCATCGCGCTGCCGCGACCCGGCCTCCCCGACGCGCAGGCGCGCGCCTGACCGGCGGCGGCGCTCGACCAGGCGCGAGCTCGCTCGCCACGGCCTGCTCGTGATCACGGTGCTGGACGAGGACGATGAAGCCTGGCTCGGAACCGCCTAGGCCCCGCGTCGTCGCAGCGGCCCCCACACAACCTCGGGTGACCAGTCGACGGCGTCGGCGAAGTAGTGGGGATCGACACGCGGGCACGTCAGCGCCTCGCGGCGCGCCCGCCGGGTCGCCTCGTCTTCGGGAAGCGCGTAAGCGGAGAGCGCCGGCTTGACCGGCCGGAAGAGCCAGACGGGCCGGCGCAGGTCACCTGTCGCCGGCCGCGCGAGAGAGAGCCATTTCCGGTAAACCGACCTGGCGCGATCAAAGTCGACGTGGATGTCCCCGTAGCGGTCGTCCGGCTCAGCGAGCCGGACCCGGACCTTCTGGTGCCAGCAGTGCATGCCGCTCACCGGATCGGGGTGCACACCGAACGTGATGTTCTGGTGGACCCCGGCATCGCTCCACCACACATGACGAGTGCTGCGATCCGCCGACTCCCACGGCTGCACTCCGTGCAGCTTCCGGAACGTGACCTCGTCGCCGCGCTCGGCCATGTCCACGAGTGCGCTCGACCAGCGCGCCATCCCGCGGTCCTCCTTGAGCCGCCACCGACCCATGTGGTGGGAGGCCGCAACGACGCCCGGCCGAATGCCCTCCGTGACGAGCGCCTTGATGACGAACCAGCCGATCTCTGTCTCGACGCGCGCCAGGTCGTTGGTGCACAGGTTGATGCGCTCGGCATCGTCCGGGCAGACCAGCAATGGATGGGTGTGCGAGAGCTCGTTGAGGTACTTCGCGTTCCCGGATCGCGAGTGGATCATCGTCGGAAGGCGATAGGTCGGTAGGAGCACGTACTCGCCGGCTTGGTGATCGATCACCGAGTGGTGGACGTGGCTGCGGAAGTAGTGCGGGGTCGCATGTTCCGGCCATGACCACTCGGCGAGCGTCTCCGAGTACAGCTCGAGCTTGCGCGAAGGCGTGTTGAAGCCCCGGCGCGCCACGCCGTCGACCCTCGCCGCCACGGTGTTGGGACAGCCGGTGAGCGGCAGGTGGCCCGCGTCGAATGACGCCGTGGTGACTGTCTCCTCCGCCCCGCGCACCTCGGCTCCGTCCACCGACACGGCCGCCTCGTGCTGCCCGTATTCGTCCCGCCCCAGCTCCACGGCGCCGTAGCGCCGCATGTAGCCCAGAGGATCGAGGCCCTCGGCGGCGGCCTTCTCCGGGAGCCCGGGCACCGAGTTCTCGAACATCCAGCGGTAGTACTCCTCGAGCGTGATCTTCTCGCCCGGCCGGTATGGGCTCTCGTAGTGCTGCCGGATGCCAAGGGAGCCGTCGGGGTCGGCCCGCCAGGACACCTCGATCCAGAATTCGCCTTCCTCCCACACCTCGCCCGTGTTGGCCTCGTAGGTGAAATCGACGCGGCGGCCCGCACGCTCCATCGCCACTCGCTGCACCGGCTGGCGGAAGCCCAGCCAGCGGCCGGCGTGCGTCTCATAGGAGTGCGTGTCGTGACGTTCGGGTCCGTGGCCCATCGGCAGGACGTAGTCGGCCCACCACGCCGTC
>DASVFT010000144.1:0-12080 GCA_036379935.1 Solirubrobacteraceae bacterium
CGTGCCGCTCGTGAGGACCGAGGGCACGTGGAGTGAGACGCGGACCGTGGTGCCGTCGGCGGTCGTGTAAACGCGCAGGCCGCGCTTAAGGCTCGGCGGCAGGGCGTCGCGGGCGGCGGCCTCGGCGTCACCGCCGACGGCGGCCGCGCGGGCGGCGGCGCGGGCGGCGGCGCCCGACAGCCACACCGACTGGCCGGCGACGATGGCCTGCCAGAGCAGCGCGCCGACGAGCACGACGAGGGGCAGGAGCGCCGCCATCTCGACGCTCGCCTGCCCTTCCTCTGCCCTGGCCGCCGGCATGCGGCGAGGGTGGCGGCGACCGTGTTACGGCGCTAGGGCAGGAGTGTCACGACTGTGCGCGGGGAGGCGCGCGGATCTACTCGTAGCGGCGGTAGCGGCGCCACACGAGGTACACCGAGTACGAGGCACCGCCCAGGAGCGCGACCCACACGAGCGTGCCGCCGGTCGTCTCGGAGAGCCGCGGGCGAGCGGCCATCGCCAGGATCGCGACGCCGACCGCGCCGTAGAGCAGCCCTCGCCAGCGGTCACCCAGCCCTTCGAGGTCGAGGCGGTGCTCCCGATACAGCCGCGCGACGAAGAACACGAGCGCGACCAGGATCAGCGTCGACAGCACGGCGCCGATCACGGCGGCGGTCGTGCCCCCGCCGGGGATGAAGGCGACCAGCGCCGCCAGGACGAGGATGATGCCGACGTTCCGTGCGGTGCTCACGTCACGCGCACCGGCGGCTCCGCCGCCGACTCGACCGCCATCGCGGCGATCTCGGGCTCGGGCACCGTGCCCTCGCCCACCGCCGGCTCGGGCCAGAAGCGATACCCAACCCCGAAGTGCGTGTGGATGTAGCGCCACCCCGGCGAGGCCTTCTCGAGCTTCTGGCGCAGCTTCCGCACGAAGACGTCGACCGAGCGGTCGCCGCGGGCCATCGCGTAGCCCCACACGCGCTGGTAGATCTCCTCGCGCTCGAGGACGCGGCCCTCGGCCCCGGCCAGGAGCTCGATGAGCTCGAACTCGCGGCGCGTGAGGTCGATCGAGCTGCCGCCCACGAAGGCCTGGAAGCGGTCGGAGCGGATCTCGATCTCGCCGGCCGAGATCGGCCCGCCCGACGAGCGTGCCTGCGCCCGGCGCCGGCGGCGCGCCACGGCCTCGATGCGCGCGATCAGCTCCTCGGGATGGCACGGCTTGGTGAGCCAGTCGTCGGCCCCCAGTCGCAGGCCGCGCACGCGCTGGGCCACCGTCGACTGCCCCGTGCAGACGATCACGCCGAGTCCGGGCAGCGCCACGCAGAGCTTCTCGAGGTACTCCCACGCCTGCGGCCCGAGGACGGCGAGGTCGACGACGATCACGTTGAGGCGCATGGCCACGACGGTGTCGACGGGAACGGCGCTGGCCAGGACGCGGTGCTCCCACGCGAGGCGCTCGAGGCGCTTGGAGAGAACCTGCAGGAACCCCGAATCCGTGTCGATGACGGCGAGCCTCAGCGGTACGGCGTCGGCGGCGGTCCGTTCCGTCATATGGGCCGCAGTGTAGTCACAGCTCGCGACAGTTCAGGGGCACATCCGGGCCCGGGTCACAACATCTTCACAGGGCCGCCGCGCAAATGCCGCGATTTGCGCTCTTTGGCGAGGCTCAGCGGCGCCGCCCGCGAGTCGGGCGCGGACGAATCGCCGGTGCCGGGACCGACGCCGCCGCCGGCCGCTCGCTACGCGGGCAGCGTCGGCAGCGACGCGTCCGAGAACTCCCGGAACAGGCCGCTGACCACGAAGGCGGTGACCTCGCCGATGTCCACGGCGTTGTCGCCGACGCGCTCGAAGGCGCGAGCGACCATCGTCATGTGCATGGCCCATTCGCGCGTGTCGGGGTCCTCCCCGATCTCGATCGCGAGCTGGAAGACCTCGCGGTTGAGGCGGTTGATCTCGCGGTCCTGGCGGGCCAGGTCCTCGGCCAGCGCCACGTCGCGGGTGACGAACGCGGCGCGCGACTGGACGACCTCCGACCGCGCCGCGCGGCCCATCCGCAGGATCAGGTCGAGCATCTCGGCGCGCACCGGCGGCTCGTGCCCGGAGAGCGGGATGAGCTTGGCGATCGTCACGCACTGGTCGCCCATCCGCTCGACGTGCTTGATGAGGTGCAGCAGCGCCGCGACGAGCCGCAGGTCGCCCGCCACCGGCGCCTGCAACGCCAGCAGCGACAGGATCCCCTGGTGCACCTCGAGGTAGCGGCCGTCGAGGCGGTCGTCGTCGAGGATCACGAACTGGGCGAGCTCGACGTCCTGGTGCTCGAGCGCCTCGAGCACGCGGTCGAGCTGCTCGAGCACGATGTCGATGCCCCCCACGGCGGACTCCTCGAGCCGCTTGAGCTCCTCCTGGAAGTGTCGGCGCCCTTCTCCCGTAGCCATGACCGGCTACCCGAACTTCCCGGTCACGTACTCCTCCGTGCGGGAGTCGTCGGGCTTGGAGAAGATCTTCTCGGTCGGCGCGTGCTCGACCATCTCGCCATGGAGCATGAACGCCGTGGTGTCGGCCACGCGCGCGGCCTGCTGCATGTTGTGCGTGACGATGACGATCGTCCAGCGCTGCTTGAGGTCCTGGATGAGCTCCTCGATCTTCAGCGTGGCGATCGGATCCAGCGCCGAGCACGGCTCGTCCATGAGGATCACCTCGGGCTCGACGGCGATCGTCCGCGCGATGCACAGGCGCTGCTGCTGGCCGCCCGAGAGGCCCATGCCGGCCGCGCCGAGGCGGTCCTTGACCTCATCCCACAGGCCGGCGGCGGTCAGCGACTCCTCGACGCGCGCCTTGACGTCGACGCCCCGCGCTCCGCTCAGCCGCAGGCCGGCCGCGACGTTGTCGAAGATCGACATCGTCGGGAACGGGTTGGGCTTCTGGAACACCATGCCGATGGCGCGGCGGACGCTCACCACGTCGACCTGGTCGGCGTACAGGTCGAGGTCGTCGAGCATGACCTCGCCCGTCGCGCGCGCCCCGGGGATCTCCTCGTGCATGCGGTTGATGCAACGCACGAGCGTCGACTTGCCGCACCCCGACGGGCCGATCATGGCCGTGACGCGATTGGCGGCGTAGGCGAGGTTGACGTCCTTGACCGCGTGCGTGGCGCCGTAGTAGGCGTTGACGTTGCGCAGGGCGATCGCGTGACCGCCGCCGGGCTCGGCCTCGGGACGGGTCTCGGCGGGTGCCGCCGCCTGCGTGCTGGGCAATGCTTCGCTCATCCTTCTGGGCTCCGGTGGCGCGGCCGTGTGGTTCTCGGGCGGGTTCATGCGAGGCGGCTCCTTCGTTGCACGAGGCGGGCCAGCAGGGTCAGCAGCAGGACGAGCACCACGAGCGTGAGGGCGGCTCCCCACGCCCGCTGCACGAGCCGATCCTGCGCCTGGCTGACGTCGTTGAAGATCTGCAGGGGCAGCGAGTTCATGCGCTGGCTGAGGTCGAACTGCGTGCCGAACACGAACGCGGCGGTGAACAGCAGCGGCGCGGTCTCCCCGGCGGCGCGCGCCACGGCCAGCAGCGAGCCGGTCACGAGGCCCGGCAGGGCGGTGGGCAGCACGACGCGGAAGACCACGCGCCAGCGCGGCGCCCCCAGCGCCAGGGCGCCCTCGCGCAGGCTGTCGGGAACGAGGTTGAGCACGACCTCGGACGCGCGCGTCACGACGGGCAGCATGAGCAGGGCGAGCGCGACGGCGCCCTTCCAGGCCGCGAACGTGCCGCCCACCTTCGTGACGACCAGGACGATGTAGACGAAGAGGCCGAAGACCACCGACGGCACGCCGGTCATCACGTCGACGAAGTAGCGAACGACGTTGGCGAACGTCCCGCGCTTGCCGTACTCGACCAGATAGAGCGCGACGCCCACGCCGAACGGGATCGCGATCGCGCTGGCCAAGGCGACCATGAGGATCGTCCCGATGATGGCCGACTTGATCCCGCCCGGGTCGCCCAGGAAGCGGCCCGTCGGGTCGCTCGTGAAGAAGCTGCCGCTCCAGGCCCCGATGCCCTCCCTGACGAGGTAGTAGAGGATGAACACGAGCGGCACGAGCGCCACGAGCGTGAGCGCGAGCGTCAGACCGCGCATCGCCCGGTCGGTGGCGCGTCGGCGGCCGCTGACGGCGGGAAGCGCGCTCATCCGGCCATCCCCTGGGGCGCCGTGCGCTGCCCGCGCTCGGCGCGGTTGACGAAGTAGCGGGCGATCGCGTTGACGACGAGGGTGAGCAGGAAGAGGACCAGGCCGGCCGCGATGAGCGCCGCGCGGTGGGTCGGGTCGGAGGCGGCCTCCCCGAACTCGTTGGCGATGACGGCGGCCAGCGAGTACCCCTGCGAGAAGATCGTGTCGCCGATGGTGGGGGCGTTGCCGATGACGATCGTCACCGCGATCGTCTCGCCGATGGCGCGCCCGAGCCCGAGCATCGCCGCGCCGGAGATACCGGCGCGCGAGTAGGGCAGCACGGCCATGCGGATCATCTCCCAGCGCGTGGCGCCGAGGGCGAGCGCCGCCTCCTTGTCCTGCGGCGGCACCGTGGACATGACCTCGCGCGAGATCGCCGAGACGATCGGCACGATCATGATCGCCAGGATGAGGCCGGCGACGAAGTAGTTGGGAATCGAGACCGAACCCCCGACGAAGGGCAGGAACGAGAACTTGTCGCTGAACCACTGCTCGGCCGGCTGCAGCTTCGGGGCGAGGACCTTGATGCCCCACAGGCCGTAGACGACCGAGGGCACGGCCGCCAGCAGCTCGACCATGACGGTGAGCGGCTGACGCAGCCGGCGGGGGCAGAGCTCGGTGATGTAGAGGGCGGCGGCCACGGCCACGGGCACGCCGATGACGAGGGCGATCACGCTCGTGATGAGCGTGCCCACCACGAGCGGCCACGCCCCGTAGAGCGCCTTGGAAACGTCCCAGTCGTTGTCGAAGACGAAGCCGATGTAGCCGAACTTGTCGAACGCGGGCTTGGCCTCGACGAAGAGGCGGATGAAGAAGAAGGCGATGAGGAGCAGGATCAGCGCGGCCAGTCCCGTGAGCACCCACCGCAGCAGCGGGTCCAGCGCGCGCGCCCGCGACGACCGCCCGAGGATCGGGTGGCCGCCGCGGGCGCTCAGGCTCCCAGCCTCCATGCGCGGCTCAGCTCCCCCCGATGGCTGAGCCGTTGCACACGAGGCCATCGACCTTGGTCTGCGCCTTCTGCAAGATCGGGTCGGGCAGCGGCGCGTACTGGAGCTCCGGCGCGACCTTCTGCCCGTCGCCGAGCGCGTAGTCCAGCCAGCTCTTGATGAGCTTGGCCTGCGTGTCCTTCACACCCGCCTTGCACATGTCCTGCCAGACGAGCAGGAAGGTCACCGCGCTGATCGGGTAGGTCTCGTCGCCGGGCGCGTCGATCGTGGAGAACTTCAGGTCGTCGGGGACCTTGGCGCCCTCGCCGGCGGCCGACGTCGCGTCGAGGCTCGGCTCGACGTAGTTGCCGGCCTTGTTCTTCACGGCCGCGGTCGTGAAGTCGTTCTGCAGCGCGTAGGCCTGCTCGACGTACCCCACCGCGCCATCGGTCTGCTTGACGCAGCCCGCGACGCCGTCGTTGCCCTTGGCGCCCGTGCCGGTCGGCCACTTGACCGTCTTGTCGACGCCCGGACCGTCCTTCCATTCCGGCGAGTAGTCGGCGAGGAACTGCGTGAAGTTCTTCGTCGTCCCAGACTCGTCGGACCGGTGGCAGACCGTGATGTCCTTGTCGGGCAGCTTGGCGTCGCTGTTGGCGCCCGCGATGGCCGGGTCGTTCCACTTGTTGATCTTCCCGAGGAAGATGTTGGCCACCGTGGCGCCGTCGAGCTTCAGGCCCTTGTCGACGCCGCTCACGTTGTAGGAGAGCGTCACGGCGCCCAGGACGGTGGGGACGTGGACGGGGTCGCCCTTCTTCTTGGCCGCCGCCTCCTCCTCCGGCTTCATGGCCGCGTCGGTGGCGCCGAACTCGACGGTGCCGGCGGTGAACTGAGCGATGCCGCCGCCCGAGCCGATGGCCTGGTAGTTGACCGTGGTGCCGGTCTTGTCCTTGAAGCGCGCCGCCCACTCGGTGTAGACGGGCGCCGGGAACGTCGCACCGGCGCCGTTGATGGTGCCGCCCTGCTTGGCGGACGAGCTGGAGCCGCTGCCGCCGGCGCTGCCTGCGCTCGTGGGGCTCGTGTCGTCGCTGCCGCACGCGGCCACGCCAAGTCCCAGCACGGCCGCCGTACCGGCGGCCAGCCACTTGTTCGACCTCACAGGAGAACACCCCTCATGGTTCGTTGCCTTGGTCAGGGCGGCAGACTCGCAACGCACAGCCGGGGAGCCTGTTACCGACCCGTCGCCGGAATGTGAAAAGTGTGTGAAGGCTCCGGGGAGAAGCGGTAGCCGAAGCCGACGTGGGTGTGGATGAAGCGCCAGTCGGGAAGGGCCTCCTCGAGCTTGACGCGCAGCTTGTGGATGTAGACGTCGATGGAACGGTCGCCGCCGCGCAGGGGTCCGCCCCACACGCGCGCGTAGAGGTCCTCGCGCCGCACGATCCCGTCACCGCTGCGCGCCAGCGCAACGAGGAGGCCGAACTCGCGTACCGACAGGTTCAGCGCGCGCCCGCCGGCGAGGACGAGGCCATCAGAGGGTCGGATCTCCAGCGCCCCGACGTAGAGGACGTCGTCATAGGCCCGCTCCGCCGCTTCCATGATGCGCGGCAGGATCGCGGCACAACCGGGGGTGGCCCGTTACCCGCCTGTAAAAGGCCCGTGAAAGACCGGTGAACAGCGGTCCTCCCGGACGGTGGCGGGGCTAGGGTCTCTCGATGGCCTTGCTGCGCCGCTCCGGCACCGATCTCGAGGTGCTCGAGCTGCTCGAGGAGAGCGGCCGCAACGTCGAGCGCGCGACGCTGCTGCTGCGCGACCTGCTGGTCGACTACCCCGAGCGCGCCGACCTCCATCGCGACCTCGTCCTCGTCGAGCACGAGGGCGATCGGATCGCCCACGACGTCATCCATCGCCTGAAGGGCGGCGACGGCACCCGCGCGCCGCTGGACCCGATCGACGGCTACCAGCTCGCCACCGCGCTCGACGACATCGTCGACTTCGCCGAGCAGGCGGCCGACAACATGGGCCTCTTCGGCGTCGAGGCGCCGATGGAGCAGGCCTCGCAGATGGGCGACGTGCTCGTCGGCGCCGGCGAGCAGGTCGCGCGTGCCCTGCGCTCCCTGCGCACCGGCGCCGACCTCGCTCCCTACCTCGTCGAGATCCACCGCCTCGAGAACGAGGGCGATCGCATCAGCCGCGACGGCGTCGCCTCGCTCTTCGTCAACGGCATCGACCCGATGGTCGTCATCCGCTGGAAGGACATCTTCGCCTCGCTGGAGGCCAGCGTCGACGCCTGCGAGCACGTGGCCCACGTGCTCGAGGGCATCAGCCTGCGCGAGCCGCGCTAGCGGGCGTGGCCACGGCCGTGGCCGTGCCCGTGCCCGTGCCGGTGACCGTGCCGCCCCTTGCGGGACAGCGCAGTCACGGTGAACGGCTGCGTGCTCGTCGCGAAGTCCGCGTTGACGACCAGGTAACGGTCGCGAGCACGCGCGATCGTCGACGGCCCCTTCAGCGTCGGGTCGGTGAAGCGGCTCTCGAGGCGAGCCCGGCCGTGATGGCGCAGCTTGACCACGTCGATGACCCCGTTCGGGAAGCCCTCGGCGCTGCCCTGCACGACGAGCAGCCGGGCGCGATCGACGAGCAGGCCGTCACCGCCGGGGAACGGGCCGCCGCGCACCACGAGCTCGCGGATCCTGCGCTCGCCGCCGCCGACGACGACGCGGAACAGCCGTCCGGTCTTGGTATCGACGACGATGAGCTTGAAGCGGCCGCCGCCGTGGTGGGCGCCGCGGCCGCCGCCGCCGACGGAGACGATGCCGTTGAGGTTGAACGTCCCCGGGGTGGCGTCGAACGGGATCTCCGGCGCGGTCGAGATGACGTCGCCCGCCGCGATCGGCTTGGGCGCCGGCGTGCCCGCCGCGATCTCCTCCGCGCTCAGGTGGTAGATCGCCGGTCGGAACGAGTCGGTGGCGAAGACGTCGCCGCGGCCGGTGACGACGAGGTCGTTGACGAAGGTCGGGGCGCCGCTGCCGCCCGTCGTGTCGAAGGTCGCGAGCAGGTGGCCGTCGGAGAGGTCGTAGACCTTGATCGTGCCGGTAGCCGCCCCCGCGACGTAGAGCTTGCCCTGCCGGACCTTCAGGCCGGTGGCGGACTGGCCGGTCGCGCCGGGGATGAAGACGGGCACCGGTGTCGTCGTGTCGTCGAGCGTCCCGCGATAGATGCTCCCGTCGCCGGTGGCCGAGACGAAGAACTGCCCGGTGCGCTTGTCGAAGGCCACGCCCTCGGGGTTGCCGTGCTGCGGCTCGGCGAGCGTGAAGACCTGCGCGGCCGGCGCGTCGCTGCCGCGGCCGGGGCCTCCGTGGGCGAAGGCGACCGAGCCTCCCGTGGCCAGCGCCACCACCGCGATGACCGTTGCCGACTTCCTCCATGTCGCGAGCACGTCCACGCTCCCTCGTTCGTGGGGTCTTCCAGGGTAAGACACCGCGGACGCTCCGGCGTCACGCAGCGCGCTTGTCGCGGCCGTCCGGGGCTAGATTGGGCGCATGCCCCAGCGCTTCGCCATCGGGATGCTCATGCTGCACTCCGGCACGCCACGAGACCAGCAGGCGCGCGCCGAGCTCGCCGCCGCGCTCCCCGAAGCCGAGGTCACCGAGCCCGACGACGTCGGGGAGTTCGAGGTCGTGCTCGAGGCCGAGGACCTCCAGGACGCCCTCACCCGCGTGTGGGACGCCGTCGCCGCCTCGGGGACCGACGACCACATCGTCTTCCTCGAGCACCCTTCGCTGCCCGAGCACTGGCGCCACCGCAGCGGCCGCCCCAGCGGCTGACGGCGAAGCCGTCCGGCCCGCCGCTCACACTGCGTGAATGGCCGAGAACACGTCACGGAAGCCCGAATGGGAGGAGCGGCCCGACGGCACGCGCGTCCGGATGGTCAACGGCATCCGCATCGTCGACCGCAGCGAGCGATCGCCGGGCAACGACGCCGGGGCACCCGGGGCGATCGAGCACCTCGTCGCGCGCCAGGAGGTGGCGGGTCAGGTGGTCATCCTCGGGCTCGACGACGAGTGCCGGGTCGTCTACACGACGACGCTGCACCGCTCGCTGCGCACGAGCGATTAGGCCGGCTCGCTGCCCGCGGCTGACGAGGCCGCCTGGCTGCCCGTGGTCGACGAGGCCCTCGCCGTACCACAGCGCGACGTCCACCACGCGCAGGCGCCGCTGCGCGACGATGCGCGGATGCCCGCGCCGCTCATCCTGGTCGATCCCCGGCCCCGCACCATGGACCTCATGCTCGACGCGTCCGCACGCGCGCGGCTCGAGGCCCTGGGGCGCCTGGTCGTGCATGAAGGCGCGGGCCGGATGCCCGACGAGGTCGTCGAGGCCCACCTGCCCGAGGCGGTCGCGATCGTGGGACAGACCGATCTCGGCGCGGAGCGGATCGCCCGCGCCCAACGGCTGCGGGCGGTGATCAACGTCGAGGGCAACTTCCTGCGCAACGTCGACTACGAGGCCTGCTTCGGGCGCGGGATCCACGTTCTCGTAACCAGCCCCGCCTTCGCGCCCGCCGTCGCCGAGGCGGCGCTGGGAATGGCGCTCGACCTCGTGCGCGGGATCAGCGCCGCGGACCGCGCCATGCGGGCGGGCAGCGAGACCTACGAGCTCGAGTCGAACCGCGACTGCTTCCTGCTCGCCGGCGCCGACGTGGGCGTCATCGGCCTCGGCGACCTGGGACGCGAGCTCGTGCGCCTGCTCGCTCCCTTCCGCTGCCGCGTGCGCGCGTACGACCCGTGGCTGCCCGAGCTCGCCGTGCGCGCCGCCGGCGCCGAGCCGTGCGACCTCGACGAGCTGCTGGGAACCTCGCGCGTCGTCTTCGTCTTCGCCGCTCCCACCACCGACAACGAGGCGATGCTGGGGCGGCGCGAGCTCGAGCTGCTGCCGGCCGGCGCGGCCGTGCTGTTGATGAGCCGCGCCGCGGTGGCCGACGTCGACGCGCTCGTCGAGCTCGCCGCCGCCGGGCGGCTGCGCGCGGCGATCGACGTCTGGCCGCGCGAGCCCGTTCCCGCCGACCACCCCGCGCGCGGCGTCGAGGGCCTGCTCCTCTCGCCCCACCGCGCGGGCGGCATGCGCGAGGCCTTCCAGGCCATCGGTCGCCTCGTGGTGGCCGACCTCGAGCTCGTCCTGCGCGGCCTGCCGCCGGTCGCCTGCCGCCGCGCCGAGCGCGAGACGGTCGGGCGGCTGCGCAGCCGCCCCATCGACCAGTCGGAGTGACCGGCGCGGCGAGCTACGCGGCACGCCGCGCACCCGCGCCCGCGCGCTCGCCCAGCGCGCGGCGGTAACCGTCGGCGAGCCGGGCGAGCGAGCGCTCCCACGTGCGCTCGCGCACGGCCTCCAGCGCGCGCTGGGCCAGCCGCTCGCGCAGCAGCGGCGCGCCGGCGAGCTCGACGACCGCCTCGGCCAGCGCCCCCGCGTCGGCGGGACGCAGCAGGCCCGTGACCCCGTCCTCGACGATGGCGCACGGTCCGCCCTCGGCGACCGCGATGACCGGCAGGCCGCTGGCCTGGGCCTCGAGCAGCACCTGGCCGAAGGTGTCGGTGCGGCTGGCGAAGAGGAAGAGGTCGGCGCTGGCGTAGGCGCGCGCCAGCGCCTCGCCCTCGAGCCAGCCGAGGAAGGTGGCGTGCTCGCCGAGGCGCTCGCGCAGGCTGTCCTCCTCGGGGCCGCCGCCCGCCAGGCACAGGTGCAGGCGCGGATCGCGCTCGCGCGCCGCCAGGAAGGCATCGGCCAACACGTCGGCGCCCTTCTCGAGGGTCAGCCGGCCGGCGTAGAGGACGTTCAGCCGCCCGAGCTGGCCGCCGAGCGAGGCGGCGTCGCGCTTGCTGGGAGAGAAGCGCTCGACGTCCACCCCGCGGTCCCAGCGGCCGATGCGTCCGGGGTCGATCCCCATACCCCGCAAGACCTCGTCGGAGGCGGGGCTCGGGCTCAGCACCTCGTTGCACTGCCCGTAGAAGGCGGCGATCGCGGCCCGTGCGATGAACTCGAGCGTGGGGTCGGCGGTGCGCAGGCCCGCGTAGACGGCCAGCTCGGTGTGGTAGGAGCCGAGCACCGGCACGTCCATCACGCGCGCGATGACCGCGGCGGCCACGCCGGCGGGCCCGGGGCTGCACAGGTGCACGAGGTCGTAGCGGCTCTCCGCCAGCGTCTCGACGATGGCCGGCAGGCTGGGAACGCCGACCTTCAGGCCCGCGTAGAACGGGATGTCGACCTCGGCCACGGCGCTCAGTCGGCGATCGACGTTGTGGTCCGTGCCCACGACCTCGACCTCGAAGCCGGGCACGCCGCGCGCGCGGATCTCGTCCAGCGTGTGGGTGACCCCGTGCATGCCGCCGACGGCGTCGGCCACGAGGGCCACGCGCAGGGGCTCGCCTTCGCGCTGGACGAGCTTGGCCTTGTCGCGACCCAGGAAGGCGGCGGCCGGCGCGTACGGGATGGCGGCCACGCAGGCGTCGAAGAGCCCGGCGGCGGCGGCGCCGAGGTCCCCGCCGTCCGTCGCGGCGTGCAGGACGCCGTCGACCGCCACCGCCAGCTTGCGCTCGTGGGCGCGCCGGGCGCGGCGGAAGAGGTCGGCGTGGCCGAAGTCCTCGTGCTGGAGCAGCGCGAGCAGCTCGCGGTCGTCCAGCGGCAGGTCGATGGCCTCCAGCCAGGCGTGCAGCAGCGCGCGGGCGTCGTCCGGGCCGAGGTCGGCGCCGATGACGCCTCGCCTGGCCTCGCCTTCGCGCATCAGGCGCTCGACCATGGTCAGCACGGCGCCCGGGTCGACCGCCCGCTCGCCGTCCCCGCGACCGAGGGCGCGCACGGCGAGCGCCATGGCGCTGTGGGCCCACTTGGCCGCGCTCCCCTGGTCGCCCCGCGCGGCCGCCTCGCCGGCGCGGACATGGGCCAGGTACTCGTGCCAGGTGTGGGCGACCGGCGTCTCG
>DASVFT010000145.1:0-5113 GCA_036379935.1 Solirubrobacteraceae bacterium
GCGCCGGATAAGCGTCGGTTTCCGGGGCTAAACCGACGCAGTTCGCGAACGGCGCCCGTCAGGCACCGACGCCGGAGAGAACACGCGCGCTTGCACCACCGCAACCCGCACGGCTCCCCTCCCTCATTGCCCATCGCGACCCCTGAGGCCGCGCGGAGAGCGCGAGCCCGCTGCCGCGGACCCGAGTGCGGCGGAGCGGGACCCGAGCGCGGCGGAGCGGGACCCGAGCGCGGCGGAGCGGGACGCGAGCGCGGCGGAGCGGGACGCGAGCGCGGCGGAGCAGGACGCGAGCGCGGCGGAGCGAGGGTCGGCCGGCCGGCGGTCAGCGCGAAGGCTCAGGCCGCGCCCACGAGCACCGCGCAGACCCAGTTGCGGGCGCCGGCGCCGCCGGCCCACAGCTTGGCGGCCAGGCGGTCCTGCTCGGCCTTGGAGGCCTGGTAGGCCGCCGGCGTGCTCCCGCCGAGGCCGCGCCAGGTGCTGGGCAGCATCTGGTAGTAGCCCGAGGCGCCGGCACCGTTGGGCGGCAGGTTCTGCCCGCCGGACTCGCATTCGACGATCGGCCACGGGATCGCCCACGGACCGCCCGGGCCCGGGCTGGAGGCCGACCGAGCCTGCTCGGCCTCGAGGCGGTCCAGCTCGCGCTGGGCGCGCTGCCGCGACGCGCGCGTGTTGCGCAGCGCCGCCAGGCGCGCGGCCCGCGCCTGGGCCAGCGCCGCGCGCCGTGCCTCCAGCGCGGCGCTCATCCGCGCCAGCGCGTCGCGCTCGGCGCGCACGGCCACGGTCTGCTCGCGCTGGCGCGACTCGAGCGCCGACAGCCGCCGCTCGTCGCTGCGTGCGTCGTTGCGCCCGCGGCGCACGGCCTCGACGATCAGGGTGTCGCTGCGCTGCACCCGGCGCAGGAAGTCGACGCGCTCGAGCACGTCGGCGAAGCCGTGCGCGTTGAGCACGACGGAGACGATGTCGGGCTGGTCGGCGACGTAGCGCTGGCGCAGCATGGTGGCCAGCGCCTGCCGGCTCTCGGCGAGGCGCGCGCGCAGCCGCGTGAGCCGGCGGCGGGTGCTGCGCAGATCGCGCTGCGTCCCGGCCAGGCGCGCCCGCCAGCTCGCGAGGTCGACCTGCGCCGCGGCCAGGCGCCGCGACAGCACGTCGACGGCGCGCGAGGCCGCGGCTTCGAGCCGGCCCAGGCGCGCGGCGGCCGACGCGAGCTGGCGCTCCTGCCCCTTCTGGCGCTCGATGCGATCGCGCAGCGGGCCGGGGTCCTGAGCGAGGGCGAGGTGGGAGGCCGCGCCGGCGAGCGGCAGCGCCAGGAGCAGGATGGCGACGATGGTCGCCCGTCGGCGTGTCGGGAGCTGGCGGCGGCGCATGGGGAACGACGACAGGGCCGCGGGGGCGGCCGGCACCGGACGCTAGCGAGCCTGACGCGCGTTACGGAGCCTTGCACGCCATCGTGCGTAGGCAGTCGTAGCATCCGGGGCATGGAACTGCGCGAGCTCGGGCGGACCGGAGTGAAGGTGAGCCCCCTCTGCCTCGGGGCGATGATGTTCGGCGCCTGGGGCAATTCCGACCACGACGAATCGATCGCGATCATCCACCGCGCGCTCGACGCGGGGATCAACTTCATCGACACCGCCGACGTCTACGCTCGCGGCGAGTCGGAGGAGATCGTGGGCAAGGCCCTGGCCGGCGGACGGCGCGACAACGTCTTCCTGGCCACCAAGGTCCACGGCACGATGGGCGACGACCCCAACCAGTTCGGCAACTCGCGCCGCTGGATCATCGCCGAGGTCGAGAGCAGCCTGCGCCGCCTGGGCACCGACTGGATCGACCTCTACCAGATCCATCGCCCCGAGCCGGACACCGACATCGACGAGACCCTCGGCGCGCTGAGCGACCTCGTCCGCGCTGGCAAGGTCCGCTACATCGGCAGCTCGACCTTCCCGCCGGCCCTGATCGTCGAGGCCCAGTGGGTGGCCGAGCGGCGCGTGCGCGAGCGCTTCGTGTGCGAGCAGCCGCCGTACTCCATCGTCGTGCGCGGCGTCGAGGCCGAGGTGCTCCCGACCTGTCAGCGCTACGGCATGGGCGTCATCTCGTGGAGCCCGCTGGCCGGCGGCTGGCTGAGCGGCCGCTACCGCAAGGGCCAGGACGCGCCGACCTCGCATCGCGCCGAGCGCATCCCTCAGCGCTACGACATGTCGCTGCCCGGCAACCAGCGAAAGCTCGAGGCCGCCGACGCGCTGGCCGCGCTGGCCGAGGAGGTGGGCCTGTCGCTCGTCCACCTCGCCCTGGCCTTCGTGCTCGAGCACCCCGCGATCACGTCGGCCATCATCGGGCCGCGCACCATGGAGCAGCTCGAGTCCCAGCTCGGCGCGGCCGACGTGACGCTCTCGCGGGACGTGCTGGACCGCATCGACGAGATCGTCCCGCCGGGGACGAACCTCAACCCGACGGATGGGGGCTGGCAGAGCCCGTGGCTGGCGCGGAGGGCGCGCCGGCGCCACGCGTAGGAGCCGTCGCCGCCGCGCCCTGGGCGCGGCGCTCCGCGCGCGTGACGGGCAGGCTCCGAGCCAGCGCGACCATCGGCAGGGCGAGCGCGGCGATGACCCACATCACCGTGCGCAGGCCGAAGGCGTCGGCGAGCTGACCCATGACCGCCGCCGCGATGCCGCCCACGCCGATGGCCAGCCCGAGCGTGACGCCCGAGGCCAGGCCGAGACGGCTGGGCAGGTACTCCTGGCCCATGATGACCGTGACCGGAAAGGTGGCGATGGCGACGAAGCCGACGAGCGACACGATGGCTCCGGCGGTGAGCGGGCTCGGCGCGACGACCAGGGCGGCGAGCAGCGGGAACGACAGCGCCGTCAGGCCGACGAGCAGCCGCCGGCGGCCCAGGCGGTCGACGATGCGCCCGCCGAAGAAGGTCCCCGCGGCGCCGGTCACGAGCATCGCGGTCAGGGCGGCGTTCCCTGCGCCCTTCCCGGTCCCGAGGTGGTGGATGAACCACACCGGCACGAAGGCCTGCAGGCCGAAGTAGATGCCGGAGCGCAGCGAGATCACGCCGCCGAGGCGCAGGAAGGCGCTCCAGTCGTCGCGGTCGTGGTCGTCGTCGCTCATCATGCTCGCCACGTGCGCGGACTTGTCCGCGGCCACACGGCGCAGGCGGTCGAGGTCGCGGACCAGCACGGCGGCGACGACCATCGGCAGGACGGCCAGGAGGAGCGTCCCGTGGAGCCCGAGGGCGAGCACGAGCGGCGTGACGAGGATGGGCCCCAGCGCGAAGCCGGCGTTGCCGCCCAGCGAGAAGAGGCTCATGCCCGCGCCCCGGCGCTCGCCCGAGACCTGGTTGGCGAACCGGGCCGCCTCGGGATGGAAGGCGGCGACCCCGACACCGCTGATCGCCACCGCGGCGATGGTCGCCGCATAGCCGGTGGTGAGGCCGACGAGCGCCACGCCGAGCCCGGCCAGCAGAACGCCGAGCGGAAGCAGCCACGGCAGCGCCAGCCGGTCCGAGCTGAGGCCGAACAGCGGCTGGATGGCCGACGAGCCGACGCTCGATGCGAGCACCAGGGCGCCGGCCGCGCCGTAGGACAGGCCGCGCTGGTCGATCAGGAAGGGCAGCAGCGCCGGCACCGCGCCCTGCGCCATGTCGGCGCACACGTGGCCGGCGGCCAGCACCCCGAGTCCGCGGCGGTCGATGGCGCCGGTCATCGCGCCGCCAGCCCATCCAGTGCGATCCGCAGCACGC
Source organism: Solirubrobacteraceae bacterium (assembly GCA_036379935.1). Lineage (GTDB taxonomy): Bacteria > Actinomycetota > Thermoleophilia > Solirubrobacterales > Solirubrobacteraceae > JAOPZW01. The sequence continues at coordinate 3,743 of DASVFT010000145.1, forward strand.
CGTCGCGGGCGCGCTCGGGGGTCCAGCCGTGGCCGCGGCGCAGGTGGCGGTAGGTCCAGCTGACGAGGTTGAGCACCAGCGTCGCCGTCTCCTCGGGATCGTCGGCCACGAGCGAGCCGTCGGCCGTGCCGTCGTCGAGCAGGCGCCGGATCGGCTCGGTGAAGCCGGCGCGGGTAAGGCCGCGAGGCCCCTCCTCGTGGAAGATCGCGTCGTGGTCGGCCTCCGCCAGCGCAGACAGGACCTCGAGGTTGGCCTCGAGCGCGTCGCAGAAGCCGGCCAGGGCCAGCGCGAGGCGGTCGCGGCCGGTCCCGCGGGCCGTCAGCGCGGGCCACATGGCGGAGCGGTACGCCGTCTCCAGCCGCTCGGCGAGGGCGGCCAGCAGCGCCGGGCGCGTGACGCCGCGCCGGTGCAGCGTCATGCGCGAGACGCCGGCCTCGGCCGCGATGCGCTCCAGCGTGGCCTGCTGCCAGCCCCAGCGCTCGATCGCGCGGTGCGCGCCGGCGAGAAGCTCGTCGTCGACCACCATCTGTTACGTCAAGGTAACAGATGCGATACGTAGATGCCCCGCGGCTAGCGGACGAGCCGCTCGGAGAGCTCGCGCAGGCGCCGGCGCGCGTCGACGTCGTAGGCCTGCGGGTCGGCGCGCGCCTCGCGCGTGCCGTTGAAGTACCGCCCGGTGACGCCGTCGAGGCTCGGGTCGGCCGCCAAGCGCCAGGTCGCCTCGACGCCTCGCTCGAGCGGCGTCACCGGCGTCACGCCCGCCGCGCGGACGAGCTTGGTCGGCATGTAGGTCCCCGGATGTAGCGCGTTGGCGGTCACGCCGCGGTCGCGCAGCTCCTCCGCCAGGTCGAAGGCGTGCATGACCTGCGCGAGCTTGCTCTGGCAATAGGCGCGCGTCGCGTCGTATCCGTGCTCGAGCATCACGTCGTCGAAGTCGATGGCCATCTGGCCGGCCGAGGCGACGTTGACGATCCGCGAAGGCGCGGCGGCCGCGAGGCGGTCGCGCAGGAGCGCGGCGAGCAGGAAGCCGGCGAGGTAGTTGACCGCGAAGCGCAGCTCGTAGCCGTCGTCGCTCTCCACCCGCCGCCGGTTGCCGGGCAGCGAGGTCCCGACGCCCGCGTTGTTGACGAGGACGTCGAGACGGTCTGGCACGTGGTCGGCCAGCGCGCGCACCCCGGCCAGCGAGGCGAGGTCGCCGACGACGAGACGGACGTCGTCCGGACCCTCGAGGAGGTCGCCGAGCGCGTCGCGCCCGCGCTCCTCGTTGCGGGCATGGGCGAGGACGCTCGCGCCCTCGCCGGCCAGGCGCTCGGCGAGCGCACGCCCCAGGCCGTCGCTCGCCCCGGTGACGAGCACGGTGGGCATGAGCCC
>DASVFT010000146.1:0-7494 GCA_036379935.1 Solirubrobacteraceae bacterium
ACCGCGTCGGCCACGCCTTCTTCAAGACCCGCATGCGCGACGAGGGCGCGATCTTCGGCGGCGAGGTCTCGGGCCACTACTACTTCCACGACTTCTACAACGCCGACTCCGGATCGATCCCCGCGCTCCTCGTGCTCGAGAAGCTCAGCGTCGAGGGCAAGCGGATGAGCGAGCTGCTCGAGCCCTACCGCTCGACGTACTTCGTCTCGGGCGAGATCAACTCCGAGGTCGTCGACGGCGAGGCGAAGATGGCCGAGCTCGCGCGGCGCTACGGCGATGCGCGGATCTCGCACCTGGACGGGGTGAGCATCGACTACGACGAATGGCACTTCAACGTGCGCCGCTCCAACACCGAGCCGCTGCTGCGGTTGTGCCTGGAGTCGCTGGTCTCCCAGGAGGACATGGAGCGCCGCCGCGACGAGGTCCTCGCCATCATCCGCGCGTGAGCATCCACGCGCTGCGCATCCCCACGCCCTTCGCGGTGGGCCGCGTCAACTGCTACCTCGTCGAGGACGACCCGCTCACGCTGGTCGACACCGGGCCCAACTCGGGGACCTCGCTGACCACGCTCGAGGCCGCGCTGGCGGAGCACGGCCGCCGGGTCGAGGACCTCGAGCGCATCGTCATCACCCACCAGCACATCGACCACTTCGGCCTCGTCGCGATCCTGGCCGACCGCGCGGCCGCGGAGGTCTGCGCCCTCGATCGGCTGGCGCCGTGGCTGAGCCGCTTCGGGCAGGCGATGGAGGCCGAGGACGCCTTCGCCGCCACGATCATGCTGCGCCACGGGATCCCCGAGGACACGGTCATGGTCCTGCGCGCAGTGACCCGGCAGTACCGCGCGTGGGGAGCCGCGGCCACGGTCACGACGCCGCTGGCCGACGGCGCCACGCTGGCCTTCGCCGATCGCGCATGGCGGGTGCACCACCGCCCCGGCCACTCGCCGTCCGACACGGTCTTCCACGACGAGCGCTCGGGTGAGCTCGTCGGCGGCGACCACCTCATCAAGCACATCTCGTCGAACCCGCTCATCGCGCTGCCGCTGGAGGGCGGCAGCGACGACCCGGCCACGCGGCCGAAGGCGCTCGTCGCCTACCTGGCCTCGCTGCGCGCCACGCACGCGATGGACCTGCGGGTCGTGCTGGCCGGGCACGGCGAGCCGGTCGACGACCATCGGGCGCTCATCGACGAGCGCCTGCACCAGCACGAGCGCCGCGCACGCAAGCTGCACGGCCTCGTGGCCGAGCGCCCCCGCACGGCGCACGAGCTGGCTCAGGAGCTATGGGGGAACGTCGCGGTCACCCAGGCCTACCTCACGCTGAGCGAGGTCCTCGGCCACATGGACCTGCTGGTCGATCGCGGCCAGGTGTTCGAGCACGAGGACGACGGCGTCGTGCGCTTCGTGGCTGTCTAGTCTTCGCGGCGATGAGACGCCGCTCGGTTCTTGCCCTCGCGACGCTCGGCGCCACCGCCTGCGCCGCGGGCGACGCCACCATCGCCGGCGCGCAGGCGCCCGGTCCCAACACCCGCATCGCCCGGTCGGCGCTCGAGAGCGCGCTGAAGGCGGTCGCCAAGCGCGATCCAAAGTGCCGGGCGCGCGAGCCGCACCTGAAGCGCACGATCACCCATGATCCGATCCCCGCGGACATGCTCGCCACGTTCGGCGTGCTGCGCCGCCCGAAGGGCGCGCAGGACGCGATCGCCGTGCAATCCGACTTCCCGATGGCCGAGAAGATCGCCGTCGACTACATCCGCCGCGCCGCTGTGCTGTCCGGTGGCCGGGCGGTCTACGTGATCCCCGCGCTCGACGCCCGGCCCGCCATCCCCAAGCGGCCCGCGGTCTGCGGCGACCGCGAGCGCCAGGCCCTGGAGCACCGGCTGCGCGGCAAGCCCGCGCCCGCGCGGCGCGCGGCCCGCCGCGAGCTGCGCAAGCTGCACAGGATCGAGCGCGCGGCCGCGCGGCGCACGCTGGAGGCGGGGCTCTTCCTCCTCGTCCGCGGGCCGTACAGCGGCTTCGGCGGCGGCGGGGTCACCGAGGTCGACGACATCCGCCGCTACGGCAGCTTCGTGGCCTCCAACGCGGGGAGCCGCTCGGCGCTCCTCGTCGGGCTCGTGCCCGACGGCGTGGCCGCCATCGACTTCACCTTCGCGGCGGGCCACACCCGCGTGCCCGGCAGCGATCGGACCTACGCCTCCGCGCACCGGGCCACGGCCCCGGTGGCCGACAACGTCGTCGCGGTCACCGTGCCGCGCGCGCCCGAGGACGCCATCGTCAACGAGCAGGTCTGGCGCGCGGCCGACGGCACGGTCGTCAACACCGTGCGCTGGCCGCCCCCCTACGTCACGCCGGCATGATGAGGTGCAGGTCGCCGAACTCGTGCCAGAGGTAACCGGCCTCGAGCGCGGCGGCGTAGGAGCGCTCGACGAGCTGCCGGCCGCCGACCGCGTGGAGGACGTCGAGGTGTGACGCCTCGGGCTCGTGCCAGCCGGTGAGCAGGCCGTCGACGGCACGCACCCCGCGCGCGGGCGTGACGACGAGCGCGGTCCAGCCCTCGCCGGCGTGGACGGTCCCGTCGGCGCCCGCCACGGCCTCCAGCGCGCGCACGACCGTCGTGCCCACGGCGACCACGCGCCCGCCCCAGCGTCGCGTGGCCTGGACCATCCGGGCCGTTGACGCCGGCACGCGGTAGCGCTCGGGGTACGGACGCTCTGAGTGCTCGGGCGAGGAGACGCCGGTGTGCAGGACGAGGGGCGCCACCGCCACGCCCTTGGCCACCAGCGCCGTCAGCACCTCGGCGGTGAGGGGCCGCCCGGCGCTGGGCATCTCGGCGCTCCCGGGCTCGGTCGCGTAGGCGTTCTGGTAGTCGGCGAGCGGGTGGGCGTCGGGGACGTAGCGGTAGCGGATCGGGCTGCCGTGGCGGGCGAGGTAGGCCATCAGCGGCTCCGGGAGGTCCAGCCGCGCGGCCCAGAGGCGCGGACCGGAGAGATAGGGGGCGTCGAGCCGAGCGCGGGCGCCGCCGGGGAGGCCGAGGGTCTCGCCGGCGCGGCCGCCGCTGAAGGGCTCGTTGCCGGCGCGCAGCTCGACCACCCACCTGTCGGCGCGTGCGCCGGGCAGCGGCGTGGACAGGCGCAGCTCGAGCGCCGCCCCGTCGGCGCGACGCGCCGGCAGCGCGGAGGGCATGGTGGCCGAGGTGTTGATGACGACGAGGTCGCCGGGGACCAGGAAGTCGGGAAGGTCACGCGCACGCGCGTGGACGAGCGCGCCGTCGCCGCGTGCGACGAGCATGCGCACGTCCGCGCGCGCGAGCCCGCGCGCCTCTGGCGGCTCGTGGGCCTCGAGGCGCTCCGCCAGGTCGAAGGCGACCTGGGCCGTCACGCCCGGACCGCCAGGTCTGCGCCGCGATAGCGGCCGCTGGGCAGCTCGCCCGCGAGCAGCGCCAAGAGGGCGGGCACGGCGTCCTCGGGCGGCGGCCGATCGGAGATGTCCTCGCCCGGGAAGGCGGCCTGGTGCATGGCGGTGTTCATGTCGCCGGGGTCGAAGGCGTAGACGGCGAGCTCAGGTCGCTCGACGGCCAGCACGCGCGTGAGCTGCTCGAGCGCCGCCTTCGAGGCGCCGTAGCCACCCCAGCCCTCGTAGGCCTCGACGGCGGCGTCGGAGGTGACGTTGACCACGCTCGCGCCGGGGAGCAGGGCGGGCAGCGTGGCCTGGATCAGGGCCAGGGGCGCGAGCGCGTTGACGCGCATGACCTCCTCGAAGATGGCGAGCGGAAGGCTTGCCACCGGCGGCTGCGGGCTCATGCCCAGGACGCTGGCGTTGTTGACGAGGGCGTCGATGCGCGGGCCGGCCGCGTCGACCAGCGCGGCGCGGTGCCAGTCGTCGGCCACGTCGCCCGCCATGGCGGTGACGTCGGTGACGGCGGCCAGCTCGCGACGGGCCGCCTCCAGCGCGGGCGCGCCGCGCGCGTCGAGGACGAGGCGCCAGCCGCGGGCCGCCAGGGCGCGGGCGAGCGCGAGCCCCAGGCCGCGGGAGGCGCCGGTGATCAGAGCCGTGGGCGTCGTCGATGCCATGCCACGAAGCTACGCGCGGCGGCGCCCGGTTCCCATCGGGAATCGGTCCTAGGACTCGTGGTCGACGAGACCCTCGCGGACCGCGTACAGGGCAGCCTGCGTGCGGTCGGAGACGCCGAGCTTGCCGAGGATGTTGCTCACGTGGGTCTTGACGGTCTTCTCGGCCACGCCGAGCTCGAAGGCGATCGCCTTGTTGGCGCGCCCGCGGGCGATGAGGGCCAGGACCTCGCGCTCGCGCCGTGTGAGCGGGTTCTCGGCCGGCGCCTCGCGCCCGTCGCCGGCGACCTCGCGCACGAGCTCGCGGATGACGGCCGGGTGGAGCAGCGTCTCCCCCTCGTGGACGGTGCGGATGGCGGCCACGAGCTCCTGGGGGTCGACGTCCTTGAGCAGGTAGCCAACGGCGCCGGCGCGGACGGCGGGCAGCATCTTCGCCTCGTCGGCGAAGCTGGTCAGGACGATCACGCGCGTGGCGGCGCCGAGCGCCCGGATGCGCCTGATCGCCTCGATGCCGTCGACGCGCGGCATGACGAGGTCGACGAGCGCGACCTCGGGCTGAAGGCTCGCCACCGCCGTGACGGCCTCCTCGCCGTCGGCGGCCTCCCCCACCACCTCGATGTCGTCCTGCAGCGCGAGGAACGCGCGCAGCCCCTCGCGCACGACCGCGTGGTCGTCGGCGATGAGGACGCGGATCACCGCGGGACCTCGAGGGTGACCGTGGTGCCCGCGCCGGGGCGCGAGTCGATCCTCAGGGTGCCGCCCAGCGCGCGGGCGCGCTCCTCCATCGAGGTCAGTCCGAGGCGGCGCGCGCGCAGCGCGGGGTCGGCGGGGTCGAAGCCGACGCCGTCGTCGCTGACCGCCAGGCTGAGGCGGCCGTTCTCTGCGTGCAGGCGCACGTCGACGTGCTGGGCGTCGGCATGGCGCAACGCGTTCTGGAGCGCCTCCTGGGCGATGCGCAGTACCTCGGCGTCGCCGACGCCGCGCGCCTCGGCGTCCTCGTCGAGGCTGAGGCTGACCGCGTGGCCGTGCACGCGCTGGAGGACGTCGACGTGCTTGCGCAGCGCCGTGGCCAGTCCCTCGGTCTCGACCGCCGGCGGGCGCAGCTCGAAGATGAGCGAGCGCAGCTCCTCCATCGCGTCGCGCGCGAGCTGCTGGAGGCGCTGGATCTGGGCCCGAGCCTCGGCCGGGTCGCGCTCGACGACGGTCGCCGCGGCCTCGGCGGTGAGGGTCACGCCAAAGAGCTTCTGGGTGACGGAGTCGTGCAGCTCGCGGGCCAGGCGGTTGCGCTCCTCCACGATGCTGAGCTCGCGGCTGCGCTCGTAGAGGCGGGTCTTCTCGATGGCCAGCGCGGCGTGCACGGCGAGCATCTCGATGAGCTGCTGATCGGAGTCGTCGAACTCGTCGGCGCCGACCTTGTCGGTGAGGTAGAGCGCGCCGACGATCCCGCTGCCGGCCACGATCGGGACGCCGAGGAACGAGCGCATCTGCGGGTGCGCCGACGGCCACCAGCCGCGGAAGCGCGGGTCGCGGCGCACGTCGACGGTGCGATAGGGGACCGGCGAGGTGAGCATCGCACCGAGCAGCCCGTGGGTCCGCGGAAGCGGGCCCATCGCGGCGATGAGCTCGTCGCTCATGCCCGACGTGATGAACTGCGCGAACGCGCCCTCGCCGTCGGGAACGCCGATCGCCGCGTACTTGGCATCGACGAGCTCGCGCGCCGAGTGGACGAGCCGCTGCAGCATCGGCTCGATCGTCGCCTCGGCGGCGATGGCCAGCACGGCGTCGTTCATCGCGCGCAGGGCCGCGCTCTGCTGCTCCATCCTGCGATCAACGATACGCGCGCACCCGCCCCCCACCCTCGGCCATTCAGCCGAGCGCGGCCTAGGACTTTCGTCGCAGCGGCGCTCCCACGCCGTACCCCCGATCAGCGGATGTCGGCGAGGTGCTCGACGTTGGCCACGTCGTCTGGCTCTTCGCTCGCGCCGGCGGCGAACCACGCGTCGAGGATCTCCCGGAGCTCGGGCTCGGAGGTGGCACGCAGGCTGAGGGCCAGGACGTTGGCGTCGTTCCACTTGCGTGCGCCCTGGGCGGTGGGCGCGTCGCCGCACAGCGCGGCGCGGACGCCCTCGACCTTGTTGGCCGCGATCGACGCGCCCGTGCCCGTCCAGCAGCACACCACGCCCTGGTCGGCGCGCCCCTCGGCGACATCGCGCGCCGCGGCCTCGGACGCCCAGGCCCAGTCGTCGCGCTCGTCGTCGTTCAGCGCGCCGTGCGCGAGGACCTCGTGCCCCCGTCGGCGGAGCTCTTCGATGACCGTGTCGGCGATGCCGACGCGTTCGTCGGCGGCGACGGCGATGCGCATGGCTCAATGATGCATCAGCGCGCGGAGGCGGCGTTGGATCGTGGTTCGGCTCTCCCGCCAGGTGAACCTGACCACCCTCCATCCAATCGCTTGCAGGGCGGCGTCTCTGGCGCGGTCGTGCTCGAACGCTGCCCGTGTGCGGTGGGTCTCCCAGCCGTCGAGCTCGACGATCAGGCGGTGCGACGGCCAGCAGAAGTCGACCTCGATGCGCGGGTGGTCGGGGGCGGTGAGGGAGAAGTTGACTTCGGGCTCGTCGAGGCCCGCCTCCCTGACGAGCGCGAGGAACCAGGCTTCGAGATCGCTGCGGGTGAACTTGGGCTCGCGGGCCGTCGCTCGTGTGAGCGCCGTTGTTCCTCGGTGCCCGTTCGCTCTGCCGATGACGTCCTCGATCGCTTTGCCGTCATAGAGCCGCAGACGTTCGGCCTGGGCCAGCGCCCGCTCCAGACGGTGGGCCGCGACGATGGCGGCGAGGTCGAGCAGGGTGCGTGGGATCGTCGTGACCGGGATGCCTTCGTGGCTGGTGGTGTCACGGGCAATGAGGGAACGGGAACGGTGCAGGCGGATCCCCGGGACGCCGCGCCGGGACGGCGATGCGGTCACATCGATGAGCGTCGCTTCGCTCTGCAGCAGCCCCCAATGCGCCGCCGCGCTCACGTGGCTCAGGAGCGCGCCTGGCCCGCACGCCAGAACGGCCGCCAGCCACCGCCCCTCGCGCCGCAGCACCGCGTGCCCGACGGCATACACCCCTCGATGGAGCCGATGCAGCTTCCCGGCGCTCGCCCGATGTTGCACCCCGCGCACGCCGATGCCCAGGCCTCGCAGCTGCTCCAACGACACCACCCCCCACTGGCGAGCGGCCAGCTGCGCGAGCGCCCGATCGAGGGGTGTGCGATCGACACGACGCATGTTGTCGCTTAGGTCACACACCCCCAGAGCATGGAGCGAAGCTCGCTACAGGGGACACCCCAAACGCAACGATTCTGCGCATACTCCCTCCCCTCGCTGCCCTGGACGCGGGCCGGAAGCGGGCGCGCGCGGAGAGCGGGCGCGCGCGGTGAGCGGGCGCG
>DASVFT010000147.1:0-19525 GCA_036379935.1 Solirubrobacteraceae bacterium
TGCACCATGAAGTACAACCCGCGCGTCAGCGAGATCGCCGCCGCGCGGCCCTGGCTCGCCGAGCTGCATCCGGGCCAGGACGAGGACACGCTCCAAGGGGTGCTGGAGATCATCCACTCGTTCGACCTCATCCTGCGCGAGCTGTCGGGCATGGCGCAGTTCGTCTTCCAGCCCGGCGGGGGCGCGGACGCCGCATACACGCACGCCTGCGTCACGCGCGCCTACCACGCCGCGCGCGGTGAGCTCGAGCGCCGCGACGAGATCGTCACGACGATCCAGGCCCACCCTTGCAACGCCGCGACGGCCGCCGCCGCCGGCTTCAAGGTGGTCACCCTGCCGCTGGAGGAGGAGGGCTACCCGTCGGTCGCGGCGCTCGAGGCCGCGGTCTCGGACCGCACCGCCGCGCTCATGGTCAACAACCCCGACGACATGGGGATCTACAACCCGAACTTCAAGCGCTGGGTGGAGATCGTCCACGCGGCGGGCGGGCTCGCGTTCTACGACCACGCGAACTTCAACGGCGTCATGGGCCGCATCCGCGCGCGCGAGCTTGGCTTCGACGCGTGCATGTACATGCTGCACAAGACGTTCGGCGTCCCGAAGGGCGGCGGGGGCCCGGCGGTCGGCGCCTACGGATGCGCGGAGGAGCTCGTCCCGTTCCTGCCGCGGCCGCTGGTCGTCCGCGACGGCGACCGCTACCGGCTCGAGCGCGACGCGCCGCACTCGATCGGCCGCGTCCGCGAGTTCTGGGGCAACGTGCCGCAGGTCGTCAAGGCGTACGCGTGGGCGCGCGCGATGGGCGCCGACGGCATCCGCGACGCGGCCGACATCTCGGTGGTGGCCAACCACTACATGGAGCAGCGCCTGCTGGCGCTCCGTGGCGTCACGAAGTCGTTGCCCGAGGTCAGCGCGCCGCGCATGGAGATGACCCGCTACTCGCTCGAGCAGGTGACGCGCGACACCGGCGTCACGGTCTTCGACGTCCAGAACCGCATGGTCGACTTCGGCGTCGACGCGTTCTGGCTCAGCCACGAGCCCTGGATCGTCCCCGAGCCGTTCACGCCAGAGCCGGGCGAGCTGTGGTCGAAGGAGGACATCGACCTGTGGATCGACGTCCTCGCGCACGTCATCGACGAGGCCTACGAGGACCCTGAGGTCGTCAAGACGGCCCCGCACAACCAGGCGATCCACCAGGTCGACATGTCGGGCGTCAACGACCCCGACCGCTGGGCGACGACCTGGCGCGCGCATCGGCGCAAGGCCGGGGCGACCACGGCGCAGCAGGTGGGGCGGGCGGGGCCGACATGACGGCCCCGAGATGGCCCCGTACGCCGCTAAGATCGCCGACCATGTCGTCGCCCTCCGCGTCGCCACCGCCGGAGGACGACGATGCGCCCGTGGCCGGGCGCCCGCGCGAGTTCATCCAGTCGGTCGAGCGCGGCCTGGCGATCATCCGCGCGTTCAGCGCCCGGGCGCCGGAGCAGACGGTCTCGGAGCTCGCCGCCAAGACCGGGCTGACCCGCGCCACCACGCGCCGGTTCCTCATCACGCTGATCGAGCTGGGCTACCTCGCCACGGACGGGCGGGTGTTCCGACTCACCCCGCGCGTGCTGGAGCTCGGCTACTCGTTCCTCTCCGGCCTCGGGTTCCCCGACGTGGCGCTCTCGCACCTCGAGCGCCTGGTCGCGGAGGTCGACGAGTCCAGCGAGGCCTCGGTGCTCGACGGTCAGGAGATCGTCTACGTGGTGCGCGTGCCCTCGACCGCGGTCATGACGCTGGCGATCAACGTGGGCGGGCGGATGCCGGCCCACGCGACGTCGATGGGCAAGGTGCTGCTGGCCGGCCTCGACGACGCCGAGCTCGACGAGTACCTGGCGACCGCCGAGCTCACGCGCTACCTGCCGCGTACCGTCACCGACCCGAAGGTGCTCCGCGCGCAGCTCATGGAGATCCGCGCCGCAGGGTGGGCGCTGGTGGACCAGGAGCTCGAGGAGGGGCTCGTCGCGGTCGCCGCGCCCGTGCGCCACCGCGACGGCCACGCGGTGGGAGCGATCAACCTCTCGACGCACGTCGCCCGACGCGACGCCGAGTCGGTCCGCCGCGAGCTGCTCGATCCCCTGCTGAAGACGGCCAGGGCGATCGAGGCCGACCTCGCCGGCGTGGCCTAGCCGGCTCCGCGATGCGCATCGCGCAGGTCGACGTCTTCGGGCACGAGCTGACCTACGTGCACGGCACGTTCGCGCTCTCCGGCGGTCGCGAGGCCGCGGTCGAGTCCTCGACGCTCGTGCGGATCACGACCGACGACGGTCTCGAGGGCTGGGGCGAGGCCTGCCCGCTCACGGGGACCTACCTGCCCTCGTTCGCCCGCGGCGTGCGCGCGGCGCTCGAGGTGCTGGCGCCGGCGCTGCTGGGCGCCGACCCACGCAACCTCGCCGCCGTCAACGCTCGGATGGAGGCCACGTTGCTCGGCCAGCCGGCGGCCAAGAGCCCGCTGGACGTCGCGTGCTGGGACATCCTCGGGCGCGCGACGGCCACGCCGCTCGCCACGCTGCTGGGCGGGCGGGTGAGCGAGCGGCTGCCGCTCTACGTGGCGGTGCCACTGGGTTCGCCCGAGGCGACGGCCGCGCGCGTCGCCGAGGCCTGGGCGCAGGGCGTCCGGCGCTTCCAGCTGAAGGTGGGCGGAGACCCGCGCGCCGACGTGGCGTCGGTGCGCGCGGCGCTGGAGGTGACCGGCGACGAGGGCGTGGTCGTCGCCGACGCCAACGGCGGCTGGAGCCTGCAGGACGCGCTCGTCGCCGTGCGCCTGCTCGAGCCGCTCCCCGTCTACCTCGAGCAGCCGTGCCGCTCGCTGGCGGAGTGCGTGCACGTGCGACGCGCGGCCTCGCTGCCGCTGATCCTCGACGAGGTCGTCACGGACGCGACGACGCTCGTCGCGGCGGTGCGCGAGGCCGGCGCCGGGACGATCAACCTCAAGGTCGGCAAGGTCGGCGGCCTCACCCGCGCGAGGCTGCTGCGCGACCTGAGCCAGAGCCTGCGTGTCTCCCTCACCATCGAGGACACGTGGGGCGGCGACGTCGCCACCGCCGCCGTCAGCCACCTCGCGGCCAGCACGCTGCCCGAGGCGCTGTTCTCGGTGTCGTTGGTCAACGAGGCGGTCGCCGAGCACGTGGCCGGCTTCGAGCCGCGGGCTCAGGGCGGATACGGCTCGGCGCCCGACGGGCCCGGGCTGGGGATCGAGGTCGACGCCGCCGCGCTCGGCGAGCCCCTGATGACGTTCTCCTAGGGGTGCCGAAGGCGGCCACGTGGCCGCCTGAGGCGGGCCGCCAGTCGCGAGAGCGACATGGTCTTTCTAGTAGCGGGCCTCGGTCAGGCAGACGTAGAGGTCGTCGGGATCGGCGATGTAGGCGTAGCGCCACGTCGCGCCGCCGCCGAGGTCGACCTCCTGCGGCTCGGTGCGCAGATCGATGCCGCGGTCGCGCAGCCGGGCGACGGCGAGGGCGAGGTTGCGCACGCCGATGCCGAAGTCGAAGGACCCGAGGTGGCCCCACTCGCCGCGCATGTCGGGCGAGGGCGGCAGGTGCTCGACCGGCTCCAGGCCGCCGCCGAACGGGTTGGTCAGCAGCGTCATCTTCTGGCGCGGCTGCTCGCGCGGCGCGAACCAGGAGTTCATCGGCTCGAAGATCCCGTCGGACTCGAAGAGCTGCCCGGTGAAGCCCAGCCGGCGGTAGAAGTCGCGGCTGCGCTCGAGCGACGCCACGCCGAAGGCCACGTGGTTGACCCCCTGAGGCCCCGCCTCCTCGGGCCAGCCCTCCTCGAGGTCCAGCCACTCGATCATCTCGATCTTCGTGCCGTCGGGGTCGGCGACGTAGGACAGCGAGCAGCGCGTGCCATGCGGCGGCAGCGGCGACGTGTTGGGCTCCATCAGCCCTGGATGCCCGGCCCCGACGAGGCGCTCGTAGAGGGCGCCCTGGTCCTTGGCGTGGATGCACACCTCGCAGATGCCCGGCTCGCCCCAGGCCATGCCCTCGGGCATCGGGGACGGCGGGGCGTCGGTCGTGTGCACGAGCTTCACGGCGCCGGGTCCGAGGGGCGTCGGGTGGGCGGGGCGGAGCATGACCACGTGCGCCTCGACGCCGTCGCGACCCGCGACCGCGCCAAGGCCGGGCAGCGGGCCGTCGTAGTCGAAGGCCACGTCGGTGAAGCCGAGCTCCGACCAGAAGCGCCGGGACCGCTCCATGTCGGACACGCCGACCCCGATGTGATCGACTCCCAGCATCACGTTACGATGCTCGCATATCGGGCGTGTACTCGCAATGCGAGCGGCCCGTCGGCAGCCACCGGCCAACCGGAGAGACTCATGCGAATCGGCGCCAAGCTCCCCAACAGCGGTCCGCTGCCGCTGCGGATCGGCATCCCGGCGATGGCGGCCGCGCTCGAGCAGGCGGGCTTCGACTCGCTGTGGGTGAGCGACCACATCGTGCTGCCGGAGGCGATCGACTCGCGCTATCCGTTCGCGCCCGACGGGCGCGCGGCGTGGCCCACCGACACGCCCTACCTCGACGCGCTGGTCGCGCTCGCGCTGGCCGCGGGCGCGACCGAGCGCGTGCGGCTCGGCACCGCCGTGCTCGTCCTGCCGCTGCGCAACCCGGTCGAGCTCGCCAAGCAGGCGGCGTCGATCGACGTCGCGTCCGGGGGACGGCTGGAGCTCGGCGTCGGGGCCGGGTGGCTCGCCGAGGAGTTCGCCGCGCTCGGCGTGCCGTTCGGGGGCCGCGGCACGCGGCTGGTCGAGTGGATGGGCCTCGCCCGCGCGTGCTGGACCGGCCGGCCGCCGGCGCACGCCTCTGAGCGCTTCACGCTGCCCCAGGGCGTCCTGTGCCTGCCGACGCCCGCCCACGAGATCCCGATGCTGGTCGGCGGTCACTCACCGGTCGCGCTGCGCCGCGCGGGCACCGTCGGCGACGGCTGGCTGGCCCAGCAGGCGGCCCTGGAGCTCGACCCCACCGAGCTGGCGCGCGCGGTAGCCGCGGTGGCCGACGCGGCCCGGGCCGCCGGCCGCGACGAGGGGCCGCCGCGCGTGGTGCTGCGCATCGTCGACTCGCTGGGACGCGCGGACGCGCTGGCCGCGCGGCTCGAAGAGCTGGAGGATGCCGGTGTGGACGAGGTGATCGTCGACGTGCCGGTCGAAGGCGACGCTGCCGCGCGCGACCTCGAGACGCTGCGCTCGGCCGCATGACCCTTCTGACCGGGAGAAAGGCGCTCGTGACCGGCGGCGCGCGCGGCATCGGCGCCGCGGTGGCCGAGCGCTTCGCGCGCGAGGGCGCACAGGGCTTCGTGCTCGATCTCGAGCCCGCGCTCGCGGAGGCGCGGTCGCCCGAGGGCTGGACCGGCGTGCCGGTCGACCTCCGCGACGACGGCGACACGGCGCGTGCGTTCGGGTTCGTGGCCGACGGCAACGCGCCGCTGGACGTCCTCGTCGCGGCCGCGGGGATCGTGCCGCCGTGGCGGGACGTCGCGCAGCTCGACCTCGACGAGTGGGACCGCGTCTTCGCCGTGAACGCCCGCGGCGTCGCGGCGACGCTGCGCCACGCGGCGCCGCTGCTCGCGCCCGGCGCCGCGGTCGTCGTCATCGCCTCGCTCAACGCATGGCGTGGCGATCCCAACCTGATGGCCTACGTCGCCAGCAAGCACGCCGCCCTCGGCATCGTGCGCTCGGCGGCGCTCGACCTCGGCCGGCGCGGCATCCGGGTCAACGGCGTCGCGCCCGGACCGATCGCCACCGACGCGCTTCTGGAGCGCATGCGTGCCCGCGAGCGCGAGCGCGGCATCGCCGCGAGCGACGCGCTCGCCCAGGCCGCGAAGGCCACCGCGCTCGGTCGGATCGCGACCGCCGACGAGGTCGCGGCGGCGGCGCTGTTTTTGGCCAGCGACCTTGCCTCTGCAATCACCGGACACCTGCTGCCCGTGGACGGCGGCATCGCCTAGGAGGGCGGAGATGACGCGAACGCAGGACCTGCACGGCAAGACGGTGGTCCTGACCGGTGCGTCGGGCGGCATCGGGTCGGCGACCGCCGCCGCGCTCCTGGACGCCGGCGCGGACCTGGTGGCGCACTACGGCTCTGATCGCGACGGCGCGCTGGCCGCGTGCTCCGGCGCCCCGCCCGAGCGCTCCATGCTGGTCCAGGCCGACCTCGCGCAGGCGGGTTCCTCGCGGGCCCTGTGGCGCGCCGCGCTGGCCTGGCGCGAGCGCGTCGACGTCGTCGTGGTCAATGCGGCGATTGCGCCCGAGACGCCGATCGACGGCAGCGACGAGGAGTGGGACGACGGCTGGGAGCGGACGATGCGCGTCAACGTCCTCGAGCCTGCGAGCCTCGTGCGCGAGGCGGTCCGCCACTTCCTCGAGCACGGGGGCGGCACGCTGGTCACGGTCTCGAGCTGGGCCGCCCAGCGCGGGTCCGCGATCCCGCAGCTGACCGCCTACGCGTCGTCGAAGGCGGCGCTGCGTGCGCTCACGCAGACCATCGCCCGCAACCACGCGCGCGACGGGATCCTCGCCTACGTCGTCGCCCCCGGCATCGTCC
This sequence comes from Solirubrobacteraceae bacterium, assembly GCA_036379935.1. Classification (GTDB taxonomy): domain Bacteria; phylum Actinomycetota; class Thermoleophilia; order Solirubrobacterales; family Solirubrobacteraceae; genus JAOPZW01. Next base: position 6,579 of record DASVFT010000147.1, read on the forward strand.
GCACGCCGATGTCGGAGATCTCGGCCACGTACCGCGGCGGCATCGACGCGGTCAACGCCGCCCTGGCCATGGGGGAGATGGTCGAGCCCGAGGAGGTAGCCGAGCTGATCGCCTTCCTCGCCGCTGGATCGATCCGCCATCTGACGGGCGCCACGCTCGACGTCAACGGCGCGACGTACATCCGCTAGGGGCGAGAAGGAGCGCGGCTTGACACGAGAGGAGCGCAGCTTGACACGTCATGCTGGATCGTTCACTATGCGGGCGGCTTCTCGCTATGCGAGCAGCCGGCTGGAGAGGAGACCTGCAGGTGACGAGCACCCTGACGACCGCACGAGCGGAGGTGGAGCCGATTCCGCTCCCCGCTGAACGCACCGCGCGCGCCGTCGTCGAGCTGAAGGGGATCCGCAAGTCGTTCGGGGCCAACGAGGTCCTGCGCGGCATCGATCTCACGGTCGCCCAGGGCGAGCACGTCGTGATCTTCGGCCCGTCCGGATCGGGCAAGTCCACGCTGCTGCGCACGATCAACCTGCTCGAGGAGCCAGATGCCGGATCGCTCAAGCTCGAGGGCGTCGAGTACGGGCCCGCCGCCGCCCCGGGCGTCCGGCGCGGCAAGCCCATCGAGCTGCGCCGGTCGGTCGGCATGGTCTTCCAGCAGTTCAACCTCTTCCCCCACCGGACGGCGCTGGAGAACATCACGCTCCCTCTCCGCGCCGTCCGGAAGCTTGCGCGCGACGAGGCCGAGCAGCGCGCCGTCGAGGCGCTGCAGCGCGTCGGCCTGCTGCGCCACGCCGCGCACTTCCCGGGCGAGATGTCCGGCGGGCAGCAGCAGCGCGTCGCCATCGCCCGCGCGCTTTCGATCGACCCCAAGGTCATGCTGTTCGACGAGCCGACCTCGGCCCTCGACCCCGAGCTCGTCGGCGAGGTGCTCGCCGTGATGCGCAACGTCGCGGAGTCCGGGATGACGATGGTGATCGTCACCCACGAGCTCGGCTTCGCCCGCGAGATCGGCGACCTCAACGTCTTCATGGACGAGGGCGCCGTGGTCGAGTCCGGGCCGCGCGGCTTCTTCGACCACTGCGTCAACCCGCGCACGCGCGACTTCGTGGCGGCGGTCCTGTGAGCGTCGTCGCCACGTACGACTGGTCGCTCGTCTGGGACAACCGGGCGGCGCTGCTCGACGGCCTGCTCACGGCGGCCGAGGTGGCCGCCGTCGCGCTGCTGCTGTCGGTCCTCCTGGGGCTCGTGCTCGCCCTGGCGCGCATGAGCAAGCCGCCCGTGTCGTGGCTCGCCGCCCTCTACGTGAACGTCTTCCGCGGCGTTCCCGCGCTGGTCAGCGTGATCTGGGTGTACTTCGGCGTCTCGCTGGCGATCGGCGTGACGTTCTCGACCTTCCAGGCCGGCGTCATCGCGCTCACGCTGCTCTACAGCGCGTTCATCGCCGAGATCTACCGCGCGGCGCTGCTCGGCGTGCCGCGCGGACAGCGCGAGGCGGGCCTCGCCCTGGGCATGCACCCGATCCGCGTGTTCCTGTCGGTGAGGCTTCCGCAGGCCACGAAGATGGCCATTCCGAACATCGGCTCGATGTTCATCGGGATGATCAAGGACACGTCGACGTTCACGGTGATCGGGCTGCTCGAGGTCGTCCGCGTCACCCAGAACATCAACTCCACCTACTTCCAGCCCTTCGTCCTCTACACCGCCGCCGCCGGGCTGTACGTCGCGGTGGCGTTCCTCGTCGACTTCATCTTCCGGGCGGTCGAGACGGCCATGGAGAGCCCTCCCAAGGGCCGGATCGCCCTCCTGCTGACCCGCCGCAAGCGCCGGCGCGTGGCGGCGGTGATCGAGCGCGTGAGCGCCTCGAGCGCCGCCGGCTGACGGCGCGTCCCACTCACCCACATGGAGGCTCGTTGATGTTCACGAAGTCAAGAGGGGTCCCGTCCCTGCTGCGCGCAGCCCTCGTGGCGCTGACCGCGCTGGCCGTGGCCCTCACCCTGGCCGCCTGCGGCAGCGACGACAAGGGCTCGAGCGGCGGCTCGACGTCCGCCACGTCGACGCCGGCCGACAGCGGCGCGAGCACCGGGCTCAAGCCGGTCACCAGCGGCAAGCTCACCGTCGGCATGAACCTCCAGTTCAAGCCGGAGATGTACCTGGACAACGGCGAGCCCGCGGGCTACGACGTCGACCTGCTCAAGAAGCTCGTCCCCGACCTCGGCGTCGCGCTGAACATCCAGAACCTGGACTTCAACGGCTTGATCCCCGGCCTGCAGGCCAAGAAGTTCGACATGGTGTCGGTGGGCCTGTCGGCGACGCCGGAGCGCAAGGAGGTCGTCGACTTCACGCGTGCCTACGTCCCGTACGCCCTCGTGCTCGGCGTGCCGGCCAAGAACGCATCCTCGATCACCTCGGTCGACGCGGTCAACGCCAAGGGCAAGACCGTCACGGCCCTCCAGGGCTCGACCGGCGAGCAGCTGGCCAAGAAGCTCTTCCCCGACGCCAAGGTCAAGGGCTTCCCCGACCAGAACGCCGCCTTCCTCGAGGTGGCCACCGGCCGCGCGGACGCGATCGTGGTCGAGGACTACCTGCTCGCCCAGTTCCAGGCCTCGAACGCCGGCAAGCTCGAGAAGGCCGCCATCGACAAGCCGCTGGACGTCCAGTACGGATCGTGGGCCGTGCCCAAGGGCAACGACGCCTTCGTGAAGTACCTCGACACGTGGCTGTGCAAGGCTCAGCAGGACGGGACGCTCGCCGAGCTGTACAAGAAGGACTTCTCGGTCGACGAGTTCCCGCCGATGCCCGACTGCTGAGGACCCTGCCCACTGCCTGACCGCGAGACCTACGACCTGCTCGTCGCCGGCGGGGGACCGGCGGGCCTGGCGGCGGCGGCCGACGCGGCCGCCGCCGGATTGGCCGTCGGCCTGGTCGACGAGCGGGTCGCTCTCGGCGGTCAGATCTTCAAGCAGCCCGGACCCGGCTGCGAGGTCCGCGATCCGCACGCGCTCGGCCCCGACCACGTTCGGGGCCGGCGGCTGATCGACGCCGCCGTCGCCTCCGGTGCGCGGGTGCTGCTGCGCACCGCGGTCGTGGCGGTCAAGGGCGAGGCGGTGGTGCTCGTCGCCGAGGGCGAGCACGCCCGCACGGTGACCGCCCGCCGGCTCCTGCTGGCGGCCGGGGCGCACGACCGGCCGGTCGCCTTCCCGGGCTGGACGCTGCCGGGCGTGCTCACGGCAGGCGGTGCCCAGACGCTCGTCAAGACCCAGCGCGTGCTGCCGGGCGATCGGATGGCGTTCGCCGGCAGCGGCCCACTCGCGCTGGCCTTCCCCGCGCAGCTGCACGGCTACGGCGCGGGCGTCGCGCTCGTGCTCGAGGCCGGCCCGGCGCCGCGCGCCGGCGACGTGGCGCGGATGCTCGCGGCCGCGCCGGGCAACGCCGGCCTGCTCCGCGACGCGGCCCGCTACCGCGGCCGGCTGCTGCGCGCGCGCATCCCGCTGCGCTACCGGCGCATCGTCGTGCGCGCGGAGGGCGACGGGCGGGTGGAGTCGGTCACCCACGCCGCGGTGGACGCCGACTGGCGCGTCATCGCCGGGACCGAGGAGACGGTCGCGGCCGACGTGCTGTGCGTCGGCTACGGCTTCGTGGCGTCGGTCGAGCTGGCGCGGCTCGCCGGCTGCGCGCTCGCCTACGACGAGGACCGCGGCGGCCCGGTGGTGATGGTCGACGAGTGGATGCGCACCACCGTCCCCGGCGTCCTCGCCGCCGGCGACGGCACGGGCGTCGACGGCTCGCACGTCGCGGTCGACGAGGGCCGCCTGGCGGCGATCGGCGCGGCGCTCGAGCTGGGGCGCATCGACGAGACGGGCGCGCGCCGCACGGCGGCGGCCATTCGGCGCCGGCTGGCGCGCAAGCGGGCGTTCGCGCGGGCGCTGCGGCCGATGCACCGCGTCGGTCCGGGCCTCTACGAGCTCGCCGATCACGACACCGTCGTCTGCCGCTGTGAGGAGGTGCGGCGCGCGGAGCTCGACGAGGCGATCGCCACGAGCCCCGATCCCGGCGTCGTCAAGGCGCTCACCCGCGCCGGCATGGGGCTCTGCCAGGGCCGCAACTGCCAGCGCCAGGTGGCGGCGATGATCGCGGCGCGGTACGGCGGCGCGGTCGCCGAGGTGCCGCAGGCGACACCGCGCCTGCCGGCCCGGCCCGTCGCCCTGGCGGCCATGGCACAGGCGCCCGACCACGACCTGGGGCTCTTCCAGTGACGGGCCTGCCGCGCGAGACCGACGTGCTCGTCGTCGGCGGCGGCGTGGCCGGCGTGGCGCTGGCCGACCAGCTCGCGGCCGAAGGCGTCGAGGTCGTGCTCGTCGAGCGCGGCGTGCTCAATCGCGAGGCGTCGGGCACCAACGCCGGCTCGCTGCACCTCCAGATCGCGATCCACCAGCTGACGGCGTTCGACACCGCAGACGTCGCCGACAGGCTGCGCGACGAGACGCGCCTGGCCACCGAGGCCGCGCGCGTCTGGCATGCGCTCGATGCCGAGCTCGGCGGCGGCCTCGAGCTGCACGTCACCGGCGGCCTGATGGTGGCCGAGACGGAGGAGCAGCTGCGCCTGCTGCACGACAAGCAGCGCATCGAGGAGGCCGCCGGCCTGGAGACCCACGTCCTCGAGGGCGACGAGCTGCGCCGCGTGGCGCCCTATCTGGCGCCCAGCGTGATCGGTGCGACCTCCTGCCCGCTGGAGGGCCACGTCAACCCGCTCGTCGCGGTGCCGCTCCTGGCGCGTCGTGCCGCCGAGCGCGGGGCGCTGATCCGCACGCACGCCGAGGTGACCGCGATCGAGGCGCAGGGCGCCGCGGGCGGCGGGCCGTTCCGCGTGTCGACCGCGGCCGGGACGATCGTCGCCCGGCGCGTGGTCAACGCCGCCGGGGCGTGGGCGCGCGAGCTCGGGGAGCTCGTCGGGCTGCGGATGCCGCTGCACCGCATGGGCCTGCACGTCAACGTCACTGAGCCGCGCGAGCGGCTGCTGGCGCCGCTCGTCCAGCACATCGGCCGGCGGCTGACGCTCAAGCAGTCGGCCAACGACACCTTCATCATCGGCGGCGGCTGGCCGGCGCACCCGGAGGAGCCGCCGCGGCGCTACTCGACCACGTGGGACAGCGCCGCGGGCAACGCGGCCGTGGCCGTGAGCGTCGTCCCGGCGCTGGCCGACGTGCGCGTCGTGCGCACGTGGTCGGGCGTGATGGCGTGGACCGACGACATCTCGCCGATCGTCGGCGAGTCGCGGCGGGTGCCCGGCTACCACGCGCTCGTCGTAGGCTCCTCCGGGTACACGCTCAGCCCCCTGCTCGCCCGCCGCCTCGCCGAGCACATGACGGGGGAGGGCCCGGCGCTGGCGCCCGAGTACTCCCCCGACCGCATGAGCGCCGCGGAGCCGGCGAGAACCTGACCCGACCGGAGGCCACCATGGACCGCAACGACGTCACCTGGCGCGGCTACTGGACCGCCGTCCCGACTCCGTACAACGAGGACGGCACGCTCGCGCTCGACCTGCTGCGCGAGCTGCTCGACTTCTACCTCGGCGAGGGCGTGCACGGGATGCTCGTCAACGGCACGACCGGCGAGTGGTTCTCGCAGTCGGCGGACGAGCGCCGGCTCGTCGCCGAGACGGCGATCGACGCCGTTGCCGGCCGGGTCCCGGTCGTCGTCGGGTGCACGTCGTACACCGCGAACGAGGTCGCTTCGTTCGCGCGCCACGCGATCGACGCCGGCGCGGCCGGCTTCGCCTCGACTCCGCCGCCGTACGCCAAGCCGTTCGACGCGGAGATCGTCGCCTTCTACGAGGACGTCGCCGCCGCCGTGGACGCGCCGATGCTGATCTACAACTGGCCGCACGGCACGAGCGTCGACATCGGGCCCGAGCTGGCCGACCGCCTGGTCGGGATCGACACCGTCGTCGCGTTCAAGGACTCCACGGCGGACGCCGAGCAGTTCTACCGCTCCTCGCGCACGGTCGTCGATCGCGTGCGCGTGTTCGGCCCGTACATGACGACCGCGGGCTACGAGCAGCTGCGCGCGCACGGCGGCGACGGGACGATCGGCGGCGGGACGCTGTTCGGGCGGGCGGATTCCGAGTTCTGGGAGGCGCACTGGCGCGGCGACTCGGAGGCCGCCGCCGCCCACGCCGAGCGCAACGAGCGCCTGCTCGAGGAGCTGTGGTTGCCGGGCGGCTGGGCTGGGCGCTACGGCCACTACGCCAGCCAGCTCAAGGCGCTGATGGCGATTCTCGGCCAGCCCGGCGGCACCGTGCGGCGGCCGCGGCTCCCGGTCACCGACGAGGCGAGCCTGGAGGCGCTGCGCGAGATCCTGGAGCGCGCGTCGCTGCTGGCCGCCGAGGCCGGCCGGTAGGGACGGCCGTGGCCGGACGGATCGACCTCGAGGGCACGGCGCTCGCCCGCGGGCCGGCGGTCACGATCGCGCTCGACGGCCAGCCGGTCGTCGCCTACGCGGGCGAGACCGTGGCCACCGTCCTGATCGCCGAGGGCCACCACGCGACCCGCACCACGCCGGGCGGCGAGCCCCGTGGCGTCTTCTGCGGCATGGGCGCCTGCTTCGACTGCCTCCTCGTGATCGACGGCGTCCCCAACACCCGCGCCTGCATGACCTACGTGGCCGAGGGCATGGACGTCCGCCGCCAGGACGGGCTCTGCGCGGCGACGTAGCAATTCGTGCTACGCTGTGCCACGGTGGATGTCTCGGTCCGTGAGCTGCGCAACCACACGGCGCGCGTGATCGCCGCCGTCGAGAGTGGCGAGCCTGTCGTGCTCACCGTCCACGGAAGGCCGGTGGCCGACATCGTGCCGCGCCGAACGCGCAGCGAGCGACGGCCGACCGGGCTCCTGCTGGCCGACATGGCGGCCGTGAGCGAGCTGGCCGAGCGGTTGGGCGTCGAGTCCGACGCCGCTGACTTCGACGTCGGCCTGACGACCGACGACATGGTGGCTTGAGCGGCTACCTGGCCGACACGAGCGTCTTCGTGGCGGCCGAGCAGCGGCGTCCGCTGGGCACGCCGCCGGAGGGCGAGGCCCGTATCTCCGTGGCCACGCTCACGGAGCTCATCGTCGGCGTCCGCAGCGCCCCAGAAGGGCCGCTGCGTGTGCTGCGCGAGGCAACGCTGGGCCGCGCGCGAAGCTTCGTCGCCGTGCCGTACGACGAGCCGGTGGCCGAGCGCCTCGCCGAGCTCCTCACCGCGGCCCGGGAGGCCGGCCGTCGGGCCGGGGCGATGGACGCCATCATCGCCGCGACCGCGCTCGCCCACGACCTCGCCGTGTGGACGCAGGACGACGACTTCGACGTCCTGGCCGCGCTCGCGCCTGCACTGCGCGTGCATCGCGGCTGACCGGTCGGTCCGGCGCGAGTGCCCTACGCTCCTTCGGCTGTGCCGCGGCGAACGATCGAAGCCTGGCTCATGGACATGGACGGCGTGCTCGTGCACGAGGAGCACGCGATCCCGGGCGCCGACCGGTTCCTGGCGCGGCTGCGCGAGCTCGACCTGCCCTTCCTCATCCTCACCAACAACTCGATCTACACCCGCCGCGACCTGGCTGCGCGGCTGCGCGCCAGCGGCCTCGACGTCCCCGAGGAGTCCATCTTCACCTCGGCGCTGGCGACGGCGAGCTTCCTGCAGGAGCAGCGCCCCGGCGGCTCGGCCTTCGTCATCGGCGAGGCCGGACTGACGACCGCCCTGCACGAGGCGGGCTACGTGCTGACGGAGCGCGATCCCGACTACGTCGTGCTCGGCGAGACCCGCGTCTACAGCTTCGGGCGCATCACGCAGGGGATCCGGCTGATCGTCAACGGCGCGCGCTTCATCGCCACCAACCCCGACCCGACCGGGCCGTCGACGGAGGGACCGCTGCCCGCGACCGGCTCGGTGGCGGCCCTCATCAGCCGCGCCACCGAGGTCGAGCCCTACTTCGTGGGCAAGCCCAACCCGCTGATGATGCGCTCCGCGCTCAACACGCTCGAGGCGCACTCGGAGAGCACGGCGATGGTCGGCGACCGCATGGACACCGACGTGGTCGCGGGGCTGGAGGCCGGCCTGCAGACCATCCTCGTGCTCAGCGGGGTCACCACGCGCGGCGAGGCCGAGCGCTTCCCGTACCGGCCCTCGCGGATCGTGGACTCCGTCGCCGACCTCGCGGACGAGCTGGGCTGACCCGATCGCGCGATAGGCCCGCGCTGGGGATGGGTACCGTGGCGCGAATGGCCGAGTCCTACCCCTGGGAGCGTCCGCTGGGCGCGCGCGTGCTCGACGACGGTGTCGTCGAGTTCCGCGTCTGGGCGCCCGACGCCGAGCGGGCGGCGGTGCGGGTGGGCGGCGCCGACCACCCGCTCGAGGACGAGGGCTTCGGGATACGCGCCGCCCGCGTGCCCGCGGCACCCGGCGACGACTACTGGCTCGTGCTCGACGGCCGCCGGCTGCCGGACCCGGCCTCGCGCTGGCAGCCGCGCGGGCTGCGCGGGCCCTCGCGCGTGCTCGACACCGCGGCCTTCGACTGGAGCGACCGCCGCTTCCGCCCCGCACCGCTGCGCGAGGCCGTGCTCTACGAGCTGCACGTCGGGGCCTTCACGCCCGAGGGGACCTTCGCGGCCGCGGCCCAGCAGCTGCCGGCGCTGGCCGAGCTCGGCGTCACGCACGTCGAGCTCATGCCGGTGGCCGAGTTCCCGGGCCACCATGGCTGGGGCTACGACGGCGTCTACGTCTCGGCCGCGCACTCGGCCTACGGCGGCCCCCACGGGCTCCAGGCCTTCGTCGACGCCGCCCACGCGGCCGGGCTCGGGGTGATCCTCGACGTCGTCTACAACCACGTCGGCGCCAGCGGGGTCAAGGCACTCGAGGCGTTCGGGCCCTACTTCACCGAGCGCTACGAGACGCCGTGGGGCCCGGCGGTCAACTTCGACGGCGAGCAGTCCGACCCCGTGCGCGAGTGGATGCTGCAGAGCGCCGAGGGCTGGGTGCGCGACTTCCACCTCGACGGCCTGCGCCTGGACGCCATCCACGCCATCCACGACGAGGGCGCCAGCCACGTGCTGCGCGAGCTGGCCGACCGCGTCCACGCGGCGCGCCGCGGCGCGCTCGTCATCGCCGAGAGCGGGCAGAACGACCCGAAGGTCATCCGCCCCGCGCGCCGGGGCGGCTACGGCCACGACGCCGCCTGGGCCGATGACTTCCATCACGCGCTGCACGCGCTCCTCACCGGCGAGCGCTCGGGTTGGTACGAGGAGTTCGGAGCCGTCGCCCAGCTGGCCAAGGCCTTCCACCGCCCGCACGTCCACGACGGCGGCTACTCGAGCTTCCGCGGCCGGCGCTTCGGCGCCCGCGCCGACGATCGCCCGCCCGAGCAGTTCGTCGTGTTCGCGCAGAACCACGATCAGGTCGGCAACCGCGCCTTCGGCGATCGCCTGCCCGCGCGGGCCCGGCCGCTCGCCGCGTTCTGCACGCTGCTGGCACCCTTCACGCCCATGCTCTTCATGGGCGAGGAGTACGGCGAGCAGGCCCCGTTCCAGTTCTTCTCCGACCACATCGACAAGCGCATCGCCGACGCCACGCGCGACGGACGGCGCCGCGAGTTCGCCGCCTTCGCCGAGTTCGCACAGCGCGAGGTCCCCGACCCCCAGGACCCCGAGACGTTCGCGCGCTCCAAGCTCAGGCGGCGGGGCGGCGGCACGCTGCGCGCGCTCTACGCCGCGCTGCTGCGCGTCCGCCGCGAGCTGCCGCCCGGCGTCGACAGCGTCGAGCTCTCCGAGGACGCCGGCTGGCTGCGGGTGCGTCGCGGCGCCTACGAGCTGGCCTGCAACTTCGCCGCCCGGGCGCGGACCGTGCCCGTGCGCGGGCGCACGGTCGTGCTCGCCACCCACTCCGCCGAGCTGGGGCACGGCGGCGTGCGCCTGCCGGCCCGCGCGGGAGCGCTGATCGCGTCTTGAGTCGCGAGGTATGGCCCGGCGCGCCGTTCCCGCTCGGCGCGACGTGGGACGGCCAGGGCACGAACTTCTCGTTGTTCTCCGAGCACGCCGAGCGCGTGGAGCTGTGCCTGTTCCACGACGCCAGCGGCGAGGAGGAGCGCATCGAGGTCGTCGAGCAGACGGCCCACAACTGGCACTGCTACCTGCCGGGCGTAGGGCCCGGCCAGCGCTACGGCTACCGCGTGTACGGGCCCTACGTGCCCGCGGACGGCCATCGCTTCAACCCGGCGAAGCTCCTGATCGACCCCTACGCGAAGGCCGTCGACGGTCCCGTGCAGTGGGACGCGGCCAACGTGCTGCCCTACACCCCCGACGACAACCCCGACGCCGACCTCGAGCCCGACGACGAGGACGACATGGAGGCCGTGCCCAAGTCGGTCGTCATCGACATGTCGTTCGACTGGGAGGGCGACGTCCCGCCGCGCACGCCGTGGAACGAGACCGTCATCTACGAGACCCACGTCAAGGGCTACACGATGCGCCACCCGGCCGTGCGCGAGGACCTGCGCGGGACCTACGCGGGCCTGGCCTCCGAGGAGGCGCTGGCCTACCTCAAGCGCCTCGGCGTGACCGCGGTCGAGCTGCTGCCCATCCACCACATCGCCGACGAGTCCTTCCTGCACGACCGCGGGCTGACCAACTACTGGGGCTACAGCTCGATCGGCTATCTGGCCCCGCACTCCGAGTACGCGGCCACGGGCCATCTCGGCGAGCAGGTGCGCGAGTTCAAGGGCATGGTCAAGGCCCTGCACCGGGCGGGGATCGAGGTCATCCTCGACGTCGTCTACAACCACACGGCGGAGGGCAACCACCTCGGCCCGATGCTCTCCTTCCGCGGCGTCGACAACTCCAGCTACTACCGCCTGGTACCCGACGACGAGCGCCACTACATGGACTACACCGGCACCGGCAACACGCTGGACGCGCGCAACCCCGCGGTCCTGCGGCTGATCATGGACTCGCTGCGCTACTGGGTCTCGGAGTGCCACGTCGACGGCTTCCGCTTCGACCTGGCCAGCGCCCTGGCCCGCGAGCTCTACGACGTCGATCGCCTGAGCGCCTTCTTCGACACCATCCACCAGGACCCGATCCTCTCGCAGGTCAAGCTCATCGCCGAGCCGTGGGACGTCGGCCCCGGCGGCTACCAGGTCGGCAACTTCCCGGTGCTGTGGAGCGAGTGGAACGGCATCTACCGCGACGTCGTGCGCGACTTCTGGCGCGGGCAGGCCACCGTGGGCGACTTCGCCTCGCGCTTCACCGGCTCGAGCGACCTCTACGAGTCGGACGGACGCCAGCCGTTCGCCTCGATCAACTTCGTGACCGCCCACGACGGCTTCACGCTGCGCGACCTCGTCACCTACAACGAGAAGCACAACGAGGCCAACGGCGAGGGCAACCGCGACGGCACCGACGACAACCGCTCATGGAACTGCGGCGTGGAGGGCGAGACCGACGACCCCGGCGTCGTCGCGCTGCGCTGGCGCCAGCAGCGCAACTTCCTGGCCACGCTGCTGCTCTCGCAGGGCGTGCCGATGCTGCTCGGCGGCGACGAGCTGTCGCGCACGCAGCACGGCAACAACAACGCGTGGTGCCAGGACAACGAGCTCTCGTGGTACGAGTGGGGGCTGCGGGAGGGCCAGGGCGAGCACCTCGAGTTCACCCGGCGCCTGATCGAGTTGCGCCGCGCGCATCCGGTCTTCCGGCGCGGCAAGTTCCTGGCCGGGCGCGAGAGCGAGGGCTCGGGCCTGCCCGACGTATGGTGGTTCCGCCCCGACGGCCGGCGCATGACCCAGCGCGACTGGCAGCAGCCGTTCGCCCACGTGCTCGGCGTCTTCCTCAACGGACAGGAGATCGCCGACCGCACGCCACAGGGCGCGCCGATCGAGGACGACTCGTTCCTGCTGCTCTTCAACGCGCACCACGAGGACATGACCTTCACGCTGCCCGCGCGGCGCTTCGGCGCGGAGTGGGTGCACGAGCTGTGCACCTTCGACCCGCAGCTCGAGCCGGGCGCCCAGCGCTGGCCCTCGCGGGGTCAGGTCACCGTGCCCGCGCGCTCCATGAAGCTCCTGCGCCGGGCGTGATGATCGCCACCTATCGGCTGCAGCTCTCGCCCGAGCAGGACTTCGCGGCCGTGCGGAAGCTCGTCCCCTACCTGCGCGACCTCGGCATCTCGCACCTCTACCTGTCGCCGTCGCTGCAGGCGCGCGACGGCTCGACGCACGGCTACGACGTGGTCGATCCCACGCGCGTGTCGGAGGCGCTGGGTGGGGAGGAGGGGCTGCGCGCGCTGGCCGCCGAGGGCCTCGAGATCATCCTCGACATCGTGCCCAACCACATGGGCGTCTCCGACGAGAACCGCTGGTGGGCCGACGAGCACGAGCGCGCGCGGGTCTTCGACTACGACCTCGCCGACGGGTGGTACCGGCGCTTCTTCGACATCGACGACCTCGCCGGCGTGCGGGTCGAGGACCCCGCGGTCTTCGACCTCGTCCACGGCAAGGTGCTCGAGCTCGTGCGCGACGGCGTGGTCGACGGCCTTCGGGTCGACCATCCCGACGGGCTGGCCGATCCCGCCGGCTACCTGCGCCGGCTGCGCGAGGCGGGCGCCGAGCGCGTCTGGGTGGAGAAGATCCTGCACCCGCACGAGGAGCTGCGCGACTGGCCGGTGGAGGGGACCGTCGGCTACGAGTTCCTCAACGACGCCGCGGCGCTGTTCGTCGATCCCGCCGGCGCGGTCGCGCTCGCGCGCCTGCCGTACGCGGGCGAGCCCTTCGACGAGGTTGCGCTCGCCGCCCAGCGCGAGCAGGCGACCACCACCTTCGCGCGCGAGGTCGATCGCCTGCGCCATCTGCTGGACGTCAAGGGCATCGCCGACGCGCTGGCCGCGCTGCCGATCTACCGCACGTACGTCGAGCCGTGGTCGGGACGCGTCG
>DASVFT010000148.1:0-7252 GCA_036379935.1 Solirubrobacteraceae bacterium
GCTCCACCGAGCAGGTGGAGGTGGCCAACGCGTTCAACGACATGACCGAGCGCCTCGTGCGGGCGCTGGACGCCCAGCGCGACTTCGTGGCCAACGCCTCGCATCAGCTGCGCACCCCGCTGACCGGGCTGCGCCTGCGCCTGGAGTCGGCGAGCCTGAGGGCGCAGGACCCCGACCTGCGACGCGACCTGGTCGCAGGCGAGCGCGAGACCGAGCGCCTGGCCAAGCTGCTCTCCAACCTGCTGCGCCTGGCCCAGGACGGCCAGCAGCCGCCGACGGCGACCTCGATCGCGCTCGCCGGCGTGGCCGAGCGGACCGCCGAGCGCTGGCGCGACCAGGCCGAGCTCGACGGCCACGCGATCGAGCTCGAGGGCCAGGGCGAGCCGCAGGTGCGCGCCGCGCCGGGCGACCTCGACACGATGATGGACAACCTCGTCGAGAACGCCCTGCACTACACCCCGCCGCGGAGCGCGATCCACATCGAGTGGGGCATCGATGGGCGCGAGGCCTTCCTCGCCGTGCTCGACCAGGGCAGCGGCCTCCAGGAGGACGAGCTCGAGCGCGTCTTCGATCGCTTCTACCGCGGCAGCGCCAGCCGGACCGGGGGCGCGCCGGGCACCGGTCTCGGGCTGGCCATCGTCGACGCCCTCGCGCGACGCTGGGGAGCGCGCGCGACGCTGACCAACCGGCCGGGCGGGGGGGCGCGCGCCGAGCTGCGCTTTCCCGCCGTCGCCGCGCCGGCCGCGCCCGCGCCCGGCGAACCCGCCGCGACCTCCAAGGCGGCACCATGAGGCACCCCAGCGCCCTGCGCACCGCCGTGCTGGCCGTCGTCGGGCTGGCGCTCGCGGTCGCGGTCGGACTGGCCGCCAACGCGATCTCGCGCGACTCGATCGGGCTGGCCCCCACGCCGGCCGGGTCAGGCGTGCCACTGTCCCCGGCCAGGACCACCCCGGCCCAGCGCCCGGTCCGCAAGCCGCCCGCCAAGAAGAAGAGCACGCCGGCGCGGACGACCACGCCGACCACCAGCACGCCGACGACCACCTCGGGCGACGACGACCACGGCGGACGCCGCGGCTCCGGAAGCGGGAGCGGGAGCGGTTCCAACAGCGGCCGCGGCGGCGGCGACGACGACTGAGCGCGCGGCTCGGCGCCGCTCGCCCCCCTCAGGCCAGCGCCGCCCGCAGCGGCGCGGCGAGCTCGGGCGGGTCGACCGTCCGCACCGCGACGGCGTCGCAGCCCACCCACTCGGCGGCCTCGCGCAGCGCCTGCGCCATCGGCTCGACCGCCGCCGGCTCGCACGACACGCGCTTGGCGATCAGGGTCGTGCCCTCGCGCCCCGGATCGACGCGCCCGCAGAGCTGCCCGCCCGCCAGGAGCGGCATCGCGAAGTAGCCGTGGACGCGCTTGGGCGCGGGGACGTAGGCCTCGAGGCGATGGTGGAAGTCGAAGATGCGCAGCGTGCGCGCGCGGTCCCACACCAGCGAGTCGAAGGGCGAGAGAAGCGTCGTGCGATGGCGCCCGCGCGCGCCCAGCGCCGCCAGCGCGCCGGGATGCGCGAATGCGGGCGCGCCCCAGCCGTCGACCGTGACCTTCACCAGCTCGGTGTCGCCCACGACCGCGCGCACCTGGTCCTGCCTCAGGCGGTGGTACTCGGCGAGGTCGCCCACCGTGGCCACGCCCAGCGCGCGCCCGGCCTGCCCGACGAGCCGGCGCAGGCAGGTCTCGTCGTCGGGGTCGTCGGCCAGCACCTCGGCCGGGAGAGCGCGCTCGGGCAGGTCGTAGACCCGCTTCCACGCGCGGCGCGTGGCGCACACCACCTCGCCGATGTCGAGCAGCCATTCGACCGCGACCTTGGCCTCCGACCAGTCCCACCACTCGGCCGTGCGCCGCGCGCCGCCGAGATCGGAGACGGTCATGGGACCGTTGGCGGCCAGCGCTTCCAGCACCTGATCGCAGCTCTCCTGCGCGACCTTGTGCCAGCGCTGCCCGCGCGCGCGGAAGTGGCGACGCCGGAAGGCGAACATCGGCCACTCCTCGACGGGCAGCACGCAGGCGGCGTGCGACCAGTACTCGAAGGCCGAGCCGTTCCAGTAGGCGCGCTCCACGCGCTTGCGGCCGACCGCGCCCAGCCGCGCGTAGGCGACGAGCTCGTGCGAGCGTGCAAGGACCGAGATGGTGTCGAGCTGGACCGCCCCCAGGCGGCGCAGCATGGCCGCCGGCCCGTCACGGCGACCGTCCGCCCCGAGCAGGCCCTGCGCACGCAGCGCGAGGCGACGCGCCTCGTCGCGCGAGAGCGCCGCGTCGCTCAACAGCCGCCCGCGCCGGCCACGCGCTCAGACGCGCTGGATCAGCGTCGCCGTCCCCAGCCCGCCGCCGCAGCACATCGTCACGAGACCGATCTCCCTGTCCTCGTCCTCGAGCTCGTGCAGCAGCGTGGTCAGCAGGCGGGCGCCGGTCGAGCCCAGCGGGTGGCCGATGGCCATCGCCCCGCCGCGCGGATTGACGCGCTCCATGTCGGGCCGGTGCTCGCGCGCCCAGGCCGCCACCACCGGGGCGAAGGCCTCGTTGATCTCGACGAAGTCGATGTCGTCGATGGTCATCCGGTTGCGCTGGAGGATCTTGGCCGTGGCCGGGATCGGGCCCTCGAGCATCTTCACCGGGTCACAGCCCACGGTCGTCTGGTCGACGATGCGCGCCCGCGGCCGCAGGCCGAGCTCGTCGGCCTTGTCCCGCGACATGAGCAGGACGGCGGCCGCGCCGTCGGAGACCTGCGATGAGGTGCCCGCCGTGATCCGCCCGTCCTCCTTGAACACGGGCTTGAGCGCGGCGAGCGCCTCGAGCGAGGTCTCGGGGCGGATCCCCTGGTCGGACACGTAGGTGTCGCCGTTGACCTGGAAGGGCAGGATCTCGCGCTCGAACTTGCCCTCCTCGGTGGCCCGCGCGGCGCGCTGGTGCGAGCGCAGGGCCAGCTCGTCGAGCTCGGAGCGCGGGATCTCCCATTCCTCGGCGATCATCTCGGCGCCGAGTCCTTGGCCGACGATGTTGTGCTTCTCCATCAGCTTGGCCGTGAAGGCGGCGCCGAACTCCTGCTGGGCCTTCATGGCCGCGGCGAAGGAGAGGTGGCCCATGTGCTCCACGCCGGAGCCGATGACCACGTCGTGGATGCCGGCCGCGACAAGCGCGGCGCCGAAGTTCACCGCCTGCTGCGCCGAGCCGCACTGGCGATCGACGGTCGTGGCCGCGGCCTCGATCGGCAGGCCCTCGGCCAGCCACGCGTTGCGCGCCACGTTGAAGCCCTGCTCGCCGAACTGCTGCACGCAACCGGCGATCACGTCCTCGACCTGCGCCGGATCGACGCCGGCGCGATCGAGCAGCGCGGTGTACGTCCTGCCCAGGAGGTCGACGGGATGGACGTCGGTGTAGTAGCCCTTCTCGAGGTGACCGCGGCCCACCGGCGTGCGGACGGCCTCGACGATCACCACTTCGCGACCCTGCTGAGCGCTCATGTGAGGAGCACGCCTTTCGTGGTAGAAGACCCGGCCTCGCGTACATTACCGGCCTTGACTGTCCAGTCAGCCAGGGCTCGCGGAGACGGCGCGGGCGCGGGGAGCGCAGCGGCACGATGGACGAACGACTCGGCATAGCCGGTAGCGGCGCAATCGCATGCGGCCTGGCCGCGGCGGCCGCGCGCCACGGCGAGGTCGTGCTGTGGGCCCGATCCGACGGCTCCGCCCGGCGGGCGCGCGACGACGTCGCGTCGATCTGCGGGCGCCTCAGCGGCGTGGTCAACGCCAGTCACATCCGGGTGGAGACGGATCTGGAGGCGCTGAGCCAGGCCACCGCGGTGGTCGAGGCCGTCGCCGAGGACGAGGCGATCAAGGCGCGGCTGCTCGCCGACCTCGGCCGCGTCGCCGGCGACGGCGCGCTGCTGGCGACGACGACGTCGTCGCTCTCCATCGAGCGACTCGCGCGCGCCGCCGGCGCCCCCGAGCGCTTCGTCGGCCTGCACGTCTTCAACCCCGTGCCGAAGATGAGGCTGGTCGAGCTCGGCTTCCCGGCCGCCGCGACCGAGGCCACGCGCGCGCGAGCCCACGCGCTGTGCGCGGCGCTGGGCAAGAAGGCGGTCGAGGTCCCCGACGTGCCGGGGTTCGTCGTCAACCGCCTGCTCTTCCCCTACCTCTTCAGCGCGGTCGCGCTGCTCGAGGACAGTGGCATGCGCGCGGAGGACGTCGACGAGTGCATGATGCTCGGCGCCGGGCACCCGATGGGACCGCTGGCCCTGCTCGACTACGTGGGCCTCGACGTCGCGGTGGCCATCGGCGACGCGATCGGGGCCGACGTCCCGCCGCGGCTGCGCGCGCTCGTCGCCGAGGGCGCCCTCGGGCGCAAGACGGGCCGCGGCCTCTACGGGCCGGTGGAACCCTGATCGCATGCGCGTCTATCGCATCCCCTACTCGACCAACGTGGAGCGCGTGGCGCTCGCCCTCGCCCACAAGTCGATCCCCGTCGACTGGGTCGACGTCGACGCCGACGACCGCTCGTCCGTCGTCGAGCTCTCGGGGCAGGACCTCGTGCCCGTGCTCCAGACCGACCATGGCGAGGTGATCGCCGATTCGATGCGCATCGTCGCCTGGCTGGAGAAGCGCCGTCCCGACCCGCCGCTGTGGCCTGCCGCGCGCGGTCGCAGCGCCGAGGTCGACGTCTTCGTCGAATGGTTCAACCGCGTCTGGAAGGTGCCGCCCAACGCGATGACGGCCGAGCTTCAGAGCGATCGCCCCGACGAGCAGCGTCTCGAGGCCTGGGACGCCGAGATGCGCGGCTGGCTGCATCTCTTCGAGGACATGCTCGACGGCCGCGACTGGCTCATGAGCGAGACCTTCGGGGCCGCCGACCTGTGCGCGTTCCCCTTTCTGAAGTACGGCGTGCTCGAGCTGCGCGACGACGATCGCGATCCCTTCCACCGGGTGCTCGCCGAGCACCTGCCGATCAGAGGCGCGTTTCCGGCCATCGAGGCGTGGGTCCACCGCGTCGATGCCCTCCCCCGCGCTTGAGCCAATCCTTCACGCGGCTTTAGGGCGCGTTGAGGAAGCGTGCCGATACTGCGGGAGCGAACGTACCTCGCAAGTGCACCTCCTCCCAGAAGCAGACGAGCGGCCCGCGCAAGCGGGCCGCTCGTTTTCTGCGTGCGGGTGGACCCACCCAGTCCACCTTGCGTAGCCCGATTTCCCCGTCCCACCGGAGGAACGGGCCGCGTTGATGACGCCTCCCGCGTTGTCGGCGTCACGGCTTTCAACGCAGCGGGGCCGGAGAACTTGCGCTTACGAATCCGCCGCGACGTGTCTCGCCGCGCGCCGGTCGCGGATGCGCACGGCCTCGATGCGGTTCTCGCGCACCGACTCCACCCGGATCGTGTAGCCGTCGGCCGTGACCGTGTCGCCGCGCTTGGGCAGCCGGCCCAGCTGGGCGAAGACGAAGCCGCCGACGGAGTTGTAGGCGTCGGTGTCGACCGGCAGCTCCAGACCGTAGTCGAGCAGGTCCGAGATGGCGACGTGTCCGCGCACGAACCAGTCGCCGTTGGCCAGGCGTCGGATCTCGCCGCCCGTCGGATCGGTCTCGTCGTCGATCTCGCCGACGACCTCCTCGATGATGTCCTCCACCGTCACGATGCCGGCCACGCGGCCGTACTCGTCGATCACCACCGCCATCGACGAGCGGTGGCGCTGCAGGTCGGCCAGCAGGTCGTCCAGCGGCTTGGTCTCGGGGACGATCAGGGCCGGCTTGACCAGGTCCTCGATCGAGGCGTGCGGGCCCTCGGTCATGAGCTTGCGCGCCAGCGAGTTGGAGTGGACCGTCCCGCGCACGCGATCCTGGTTGTCGTCCTCGGTGACGAGCAGCCGGGTGTGACCGGAGGAGATGCAGCGCCGCAGCGCGGTCTCGACGTCCTCGGAGACGTCGACCGTGACCACGGCCGGGATCGGCGTCATCACCTGGCGCGCCTCCTGCTCGTGCAGGTGGAAGACGCCCTGCAGCATGCCCGCCTCGTTGGCGTCGAGGTGGCCGCCGGTCTGGGCCTGGGCGATGAGGAAGCGCAGCTCCGACGGCGTCTGGCCCTCCTCGAACTGGGCCTCAGGGTCGATGCGCAGCAGGCGCAAAAGCCCGTTCGAGGCGGCGTTCAGCGCCGCGATGAACGGGCGCATGGCGCTGTTGAACCAGTCCAGCGGCCGCGCCACGCGCACGGCGACGCGCTCGGCCTTGACGATCGCGTAGATCTTGGGCACCTGCTCACCGGCGGTGATGTGCAGGGAGGTGGCGATCGCGTAGGCGAACGCGATGGCGATGGCCGCGGCCAGTCCATGCGACAGGCCGCCGAACACCGGCTCGATGAGCTCGGCCAGCGCCGGCTCGCCGAGGAAGCCGATGCCCAGCGAGGCCAGCGTGATGCCGAACTGGCAGGCCGACAGGTACTCGCTCATGTCGTCGACCTGCTTGAGGACCCGGCGATAGCGCGGGTTCTCGCGCGCGAGCTCCACGAGCTTGGCGCGGCGCGAGCGGACGAGCGCGAACTCGCCCGCCACGAAGAAGCCGTTGGCGAACACGAGCAGCACCAGCGCGACGAGCAGCAGCGCAGTCATCGCGGGGCCGCCTGTAAGAGGCTACTTCGAGGGAGGTCGTCGGGCACGAGCCGGATCTGCCGGGGAGGCTAGCAGCGCTTGCGGCCCCGCTTCCAACCGACCTCTCAGACCAGGCCGTCGATGGTCTCGGCCATCGCGCGGTCGTTGTCGGTCAAACGGCCCTCGCTGTGCGTGGTCAGGGTCAGGCGGACGTTGTTCCACCCGTGGACGAGGATGTCGGGGTGGTGATTGGCCTCCTCGGCCGCGTCGGCCACGCGGTTGACGAAGGCGATCGCCCCCGCGAAGTCGTCGAACTTCAGGTCGCGCACGAGGCTCTCGCCCTCCTGCCGCCAGTCCTCGCTGGGTGCCATGCTTTCCTCTCTCTCATGCGGATCGTCAGCCTCGTGCCCCATGCCACCGAGCTGCTCTTCGCGCTCGGCCTCGGCGACGAGGTCGTCGCCGTGACGCACGAGTGCGATTTTCCCGCAGCAGCGCTTTCGCTACCGCACGTCACGCGCGACGTGCTCCCGCCGGGCCTCAGCGCCGCGGAGATCGACGCCGCCGTGCGCGAGCGCACCGAGCGAGGCGAGGCGATCTACGAGCTCGACGCCGACCGGCTGGAGGCGCTCGAGCCTGACCTC
>DASVFT010000149.1:0-3465 GCA_036379935.1 Solirubrobacteraceae bacterium
GTTGATGAGCTTCTTCATCTCCTCGCCTCAGCTAGCCCGGGTAGCAGGCGCCATACAACAGCGCCCCAATCGCTCCGCCGATGAGCGGGCCGACGACCGGGACCCAGGCGTATTCCCAGTCCGATGGACCCTTGCCCGGTATTGGCACGATCGCGTGGATGATGCGCGGGCCGAGGTCGCGGGCCGGGTTGATCGCATAGCCGGTCGGCCCGCCCAGGGACAAGCCGATCCCGACCACCAGGAAGGCGACGAGCAACGTCCCCAGTCCACTCGAAGCAGGACCCTTGTTGCCCGGGTCGACGATGGCCAGGATCCCGAAGACCAGGACCAACGTCCCGATGATCTCGGTGACCACGTTCATCGGGTAGTTGCGAATGGCCGGGCCGGTGGAGAACACCGCGAGCTTCAGACCCGGATCCTCCGTCTCGCGGAAGTGATCCCAATACGCGGCCACGACGAGCAAGGCCCCCGTCATCGCGCCCAGGAACTCGCCGATCACGTACTTCGGGACATCACCCCCGTCGATGTTGCCGTTGATCCACAGACCGAGCGTGACGGCCGGGTTGAGGTGCGCGCCGCTGAACTGACCCACGGCGTAGGCGCCGGCCATGACTCCGAAGCCCCATCCGAAGGTGATGACGATCCACCCCGAGTTCTGCGCCTTCGACTTGTTGAGGAGCACGGCGGCTACGACTCCATCGCCGAGCAAGATCAGGAGAGCAGTCCCGATCCATTCAGCACCGATAATGCTCAAGAGCTTCTCCCTCCTAGACGAACCTGGGGACAGGCGCGACACTAATCAGCCGAGTTCGGCAATGTCAAACCGAGTTCACCTAACCGAAACCCGGTTCGTTACGAGTTGGAGCGCGTGAGCGCGAGTGCCACGAACGATCCAGTCCATCGAGCGCGCGGCCGCGATCCTGCGGCTGCTCTCCGGCCGCACTCATCGGCTGGGCGTCGTCGACCTCGCCGGCGAGCTCGGGTTGCCGAAGGGCACCGTGCACGGGCTGCTGCGAACGCTGCACCACGTGGGCTTCGTGGAGCAGGACCCGGACAGCGGCAAGTACCAGCTCGGCGCGGCGCTGCTGCACATGGGCTCGAGCTACCTGGACGGCAACGAGCTGCGCACGCGCGCGCTCAACTGGTCGGACTCGCTGGCCTCGCACACCCACGAGAGCGTGCGCATCGGGACGCTGCACGAGGGCCAGGTGCTCATCGTGCACCACGTCTTCCGGCCCGACGACAGCCTGCAGACGCTCGACGTGGGCTCGCTGCTGCCCGCGCACGCGACCGCGCTGGGCAAGATCCTGCTGGCCCACCATCCCTACGCGGCGGCCGAGGTGACGAGGGCGGGCCTGGCCTCGTTCACCGACGCGACGATCACCGATCCCGAGCGGCTCGATCGCGAGCTGGCTCGCGTGCGCGAGCGTGGATGGGCGGCCGACATCGGCGAGCTGCACGTCGGCCAGGTCTCCTGCGCCGCGCCGATCCTCGACCGGCGCGGAGTGACGGTGGGAGCCATGGGCGTCTTCGGGCCGCCCGAGCGCCTGCTCGCCGCCCGCCAGCCGCGCGGCGACCTGCTGGCCCATGTGCGCGAAGCCGCGCGCGCCGTATCCCGGGAGCTGGGCGCGATCCCCTGGTAGACAACGAGGTGGCGATGAGGGAGCACTACATAGCGGCGATCGACCAGGGGACGGCCTCGTCGCGCTGCCTGGTCTTCGACCGGTCCGCGCGCGTGGTCTCGATCGCCCAGAAGGAGCATCAGCAGTTCTTCCCGCGCCCGGGCTGGGTGGAGCACGACCCCGAGGAGATCTGGCGCAACGTCGAGGAGGTCGTCCAGGGCGCGCTGGACAACGCCGAGTTGAAGACCTCCGACCTGCTCGCGCTGGGCATCGCCAACCAGCGCGAGTCGACGCTGGTGTGGGAGCGCGACACCGGCAAGCCGGTGCACAACGCGATCAACTGGCAGGACACCCGCACCGACCAGCTGATCCGCGAGCTGGCCGGCGACGCCGGCCAGGACCGCTTCCGCGAGCGCTGCGGCCTGCCGCTGGCGACCTACTTCTCGGGCCCCAAGCTGCGCTGGCTGCTCGACAACCTCCCGGGGCTGCGCGAGCGCGCCGAGGACGGCGAGGTGCTGTTCGGGACGATGGACTCGTGGCTCATATGGCGGCTCACGGGCCGCCACCTGACCGACGTCACCAACGCGAGCCGCACGATGCTCATGAGCCTTCAGACGCTCGACTGGGACGACGGGCTGCTCGACGCGATGGGCGTGCCGCGGGCCATGCTCCCGGAGATCCGCTCGTCGTCGGAGGTCTATGGCGAGGCGCGCGGCCCGCTGGCCGGTGTGCCGGTGACCTCCGCGCTCGGCGACCAGCAGGCGGCGCTCTTCGGGCAGACCTGCTTCTCGCCCGGCGAGGCCAAGTGCACGTATGGGACGGGGAGCTTCCTGCTCTTCAACACCGGCGAGCGACCGGTGATGTCGGCCACGGGGCTGCTGACCACGGTGGGCTGCCGCATCGGCGACGAGGCACCCACCTACGCCCTCGAGGGGTCGATCGCGGTCACGGGCGCGCTCGTGCAGTGGTTCCGCGACAACATCACGCTCATCGGGTCGGCGCCGGAGATCGAGACCCTGGCGCGCACGGTCGACGACAACGGCGGCTGCTACTTCGTGCCCGCGTTCTCGGGCCTGTTCGCCCCGCACTGGCGCAGCGACGCACGAGGGGTGATCGCCGGGCTCACCGGCTACATCACGAAGGGCCACCTGGCGCGCGCCGTCCTCGAGGCCACCGCGTGGCAGACGCGCGAGGTCGTCGAGGCGATGAACACCGACGCGCGCATGCCGATGAGCACCCTGCGCGTCGACGGCGGCATGACGGCCAACAACCTGCTCATGCAGTTCCTGGCCGACGTGCTCGACGTGCGCGTCGTGCGCCCCATCGTGGCGGAGACCGTGTCGCTCGGCGCGGCCTACGCGGCCGGCCTGGCCGTCGGCTTCTGGGCCGACACCGAGGCCCTGCGGGCCAACTGGCACAAGGCCGCCGAATGGCTCCCGCAGATGGAGGACGACCACCGCGAGCGCGGCTACCGCAAGTGGCGCAAGGCGGTCGCGCGCACGATGGACTGGGTCGACGAGGACGACGAGTAGGCCCGCCGGCCGCCGCCGAGCCGCCCGCTCGCGCCGCCGCGAGCCCTGAGCCGCCGAGCCGCCGCGCGTTCGCGCCGCCGCGAGCCCTGAGCCGCCGGCCGCTCCGCTCTCCGCCGCCTCGCCTGCCGCCAGCTACTCCCCTCTCCGCGCGCGCCCGCGCGCCTCGCGTCCAGGGCAGTGAGGGAGAGAGGCATTGGCGCTCGCGTTGCCATTCGGCGCGCGGGTCGGCGCGAACCGAGCGCGTTCCGCAACAGGTCGAGCGGGCGCCAAGAGGGGTGGTTGCGTTTGACGGTCATAGTGACGGTCAAACG
>DASVFT010000150.1:0-2211 GCA_036379935.1 Solirubrobacteraceae bacterium
GGCGCGCTCGATGCGCTCCTGGCGGGCGAGGCGCGGCTGGCCGAGGCCGACGAGCAGTTGGCGGCGCTCGCGCGGAGCGCCGAAGCGGCCGGGGCCCGGGCGCAAGCGGCGACGAGAGCGATCGAGGAAGCAGCCCACGAGCGGGCTGCCCTCGATGCCACCGTGCAGCACGCGCGCGAGGCCGCCGCCCGAGCGGAGCGCCTCCAGGCCGAGGCCCAAGCCGCCCGGCACCGCGCCGAGCAGGCGGTCGAGCGCGACCGCCTCGCCGCCGAGCGCGAGCGGGCCGAGGATCGCCGACGCGCCGCGGTGGACGGCGAGCAGGCAGCTCACAGAGCGTGGCTCGACCTGCGCGAGCAGCGCCTCGCCGGCATGGCCGCCGAGCTGGCGGCGGGCCTCCGGCCCGGCGAGCCCTGCAGCGTGTGCGGCGCGACCGAGCACCCGGCGCCGGCGCACGCCGCACCAGACCCCGGCACGCCGGCCGCCCTCGCCAACGACGCCGACATCACCGCCACCCTCTCCCTCGATGCCCATCCGCCCGCGCCTTCCACGCTCGCCGAGCGCGAACAGGCGGCGCAGCGCGCCCACGAGCACGCCACACAGCAGCGCCAAGCGGCCGAGCAAGCGCTCGCCCAGCTCGACACCGCGCTCGCCGCGGCCCGCGCCGTCGCGGGCGAGGATCCGGCTGACGCGCTCGTCGCCGGCGCCGCGCGGCTCGACGGCGAGCTGGCCGCCATCCGCACGACGGCGGCCGGAGCGGCCGAGGCCCAGCAGGCGCTCGCCACCCTCGCAGAACGCATCGAGGAGCACGAACGTGCACGCGAGCAGGCCGCCCGCGACGAGGCCGTCGCCCGCGCAACCCACGCCGAGCGCAGCGCGGCGCTCGCAGCCGACCGCGCACGCATCGAGGAGGCCCGCGGCAGCGCATCCTCGATCGCCGATCGCGCACAGGCGCTGCGCGCCGAGGCCGAGACCGCCGAGCAGGAGGCCGCCGCACGCGAGGCCGGCTTCCCCGACGCGCAGGAAGCCCGCGCCGCCCTGCTCGACGACGACGCGACGGCGGCGCTGGCCCAGCGCATCGAGGACTTCGACCGCGGGCTCGCCGAGCGCCGCGCGCTGACCGAGCAGCTCGCCCGCGAGCTGGCGGCAGCCGACGAGCCGACCGGCCCGGCCGAGACCGCTGCGCACGCAAGCGCCACGGATGCCGCCGCGCACGCCGGCCCGGCCGAGACCGCTGCGCACGCACGCGCCACCGCCGACGCCGAGCACGCCGACGCCACCGAGTCCACCCCCGCGCTCGCCCCCCTCGATGCCCTCGCGGACCGCGCCACCGCGGCCATCGAAGCCGACGAGCACGCCACGCGCCGTCACGCGCTCGCCGACCAGCGCCTCACCGCCCTCAGACGACTCGCCGCCGACCTCGACACCGCACTCGACGACCTCCAGCCGGTCGCCGAGCGCACCCGCACGGTCAAGGAGCTGGCCGGCCTCGTCGACGGCTCCGCCGCCAGCAACCGCCTGCGGATGCGGCTGTCCGCATACGTGCTGGCCGCCCGCCTCGAGGAGGTCGCGCAGGCCGCGACCGTCCGCCTCGAACGCATGTCCGACGGGCGCTACCAGCTGATCCACACCGACGACCTGCGCAGAGGCACCGGCCGCTCCGGCCTCGAGCTGCGCGTCGTCGACGGCTGGACCGGCTGCGAGCGTTCGCCGAGCACGCTCTCCGGCGGCGAGACGTTCCTCGCGAGCCTCGCGCTCGCGCTCGGGCTCGCCGACGTCGTCGCCGCCGAGGCGGGCGGCAGCCGCCTGGAGACGCTGTTCGTCGACGAGGGCTTCGGCTCGCTCGACGAGCGCACGCTCGACGAGGTGCTCGACGTGCTCGACGGCCTGCGCGAGGGCGGCCGCACCGTCGGCATCGTCTCCCACGTCGCCGAGCTGCGCCAGCGCATCCCCGCGCGCCTGCGCGTGATCAAGAGCCGCGACGGCTCGCGCGTCGAGCACGAGCAGGCCGCGCTCGCGGCCTGAGCGCGCAACCGCGCGGGAGTTCCGGCACGAGCGCGGGTATCCCCCGCTCGATGGCCCTCCTCCCCGACACGATCGCGCGCGTGGACCGCACGGTCGGGGAGCAGCTCGAGCGCCAGGTGCGCAACCACCACCGCCGCCGTCTCGCGAAGCTCGGCCACGCGCACGTGTTCGAGCCGCCGGACGACGGCC
>DASVFT010000151.1:0-3892 GCA_036379935.1 Solirubrobacteraceae bacterium
ACGTTGCGCAGCGCGATGCCGCGCTCGAACTGGATGAACGGCTGCGGCGCATCCGTGAGACGCAGCGAGTAGCTGTCCGCGCGCGCCTCGATCCGCCGCGAGAGCTGGTTGGCGATCGTCGTCACGCCGAGGCTGACGACGGCCACCGAGAGCGCGAGGGCCGGCAGCGCCGCCGGGCCCGGGCGTGGCTCGGGCGGAGCGAGGCGCCGCGTGAGCGCCGCGGCCGCGAACAGGCCGAACGGCGCCACGAGCGCCACGTAGAGCAGCCCGCGGGGCACGTCGCGGTAGTGCACGTGGCCCAGCTCGTGAGCGACCACGAGGCGGACCTCGTCGCGGCTGAAGTCCTTGAGCAGGTTGTCGTAGAGGACGACGCGCTTGGTGCGACCCAGGCCGGTGACGTACGCGTTGGAAGCCGTGGTGCGACGGCTGGCGTCGACCTCGTAGACCTGGCCGACGTCGACGCCCGTCTGGCGCGCGAGGGCCAGCACATCGCCGCGCGTGCGTCCCTCGCCGAGCACCGTGAAGCGGTTGAAGATGGGGTCGAGGACGATGGGGCCGAGGTACAGCGTGGCCACCGCGAACCCGACCACGGCCACGCTTCCCGGCGCCCACCACGTGCGCGGCAGGCGCCGCATGAGCGCTATCGCCGCCGCCCCGCCCGCGCCGGCGAAGACCGCGCCGACGCCCGCTGCCTTGGCGACGTCGCCCAGCCACGGCCCCCAGTCCTGGGTCGAGAGCCCGACGTCCACCGAGCGCTGGTGGCTGATGGCCGATAGCGGCAGCCGAGCCGCGGTCAGGCCGAGCGAGAGCGCCGCGCCGGCCGCGCCGGCCGCGAGCACCGGCCGTCGAACCGGGGCGCGCAGGCGCGCGGGCGGCCGGCGTACGAGCCACACCAGCAGCACCGCCTCCACCACCACGCTGGTGCCGAAGATCACGAGCTGCCCGTGGCGGAAGTCCCGCGCGCGGTTCAGCTCCTGCGGCGTGAAGTACGATCTCGGGTCGACGGGCGCGGGCGCGATGACACCGTCGCGCGGCCTCAGCAACAGCACTGCCGCCTCCGCGACGACGAAGGCGGCGACGACGGCCACGGCAACCCGGCGGGGGCGCTCCACGTTGTGAAGAATGCCCGACGCGCCTCCTGAGACCATGCAGGTCGCCATCCTCTCCGACATCCACGGCAACCGGCACGCCTTCGAGGCGGTGCTCGCCGATGTCAAGAACAGCGGGGCGACCGAGATCTGGTGCCTGGGCGACGTCGTCGGCTACGGCGCCGACCCCAACGACTGCTGCCGGCTGGCGCGCGCGCAGGCGGCGATCTGCCTGGCCGGCAACCACGACCTCGCGGTGACCGGCGACCTCGACCTTGGCGAGTTCTCCACCGGCGCGGCCCTGGCCGCCCGCTGGACGCAGGACGTCATCGACCCCGGTCACCGCGACTGGCTGCGCTCGCTGAAGTCGTCAGGGGAGGCACACGGCGTCGGGCTGTACCACGCCTCGCCGCGCGACCCGGTCTGGGAGTACGTCCTCTCCGCGCTCCTGGCCGAGCTGTGCCTCGACGCCCAGGCCGAGCGCGTCGCCCTGGTCGGCCACTCGCACGTGGCGCTCGCCTTCGAGCGCGCGGAGGGCGAGCCGGCCACCGGCTCGGCGCGGCGTGGCGGCGACGAGGCCGACCTCTCCAGCGGCGAGTGGATCGTCAACCCCGGGAGCGTCGGCCAGCCGCGCGACGGCGATCCCCGCGCGGCCTGGCTGCTGCTCGACACCGAGGCCTGGACGGCCCAATGGCGACGCACGGAGTACGACATCGCCGGCGCGGCCGCCTCCATCCGCGCCGCGCATCTACCGGACTCCCTCGCCGAGCGCCTGGAGTACGGTCAATGAGGATGCGCATCCTCCCGTCGCTGGCCGCGCTGCTGCTCGGCGTGGCCGCCGCCCTGCTCGTCGCCTGCGGCGATGACGGCCGGATCCCGGCGAGCGACGCCTCCCGCGTCACCAACGCGCTCGACGACGTCGCCGCCGACTTCCGCGCCGGCAACTGCCAGGCCGCGCAGCAGGCGGTGGTCAGGGCGCGCGGCGCGCTGCTGAACCTGCCCGACTCGGTCGACGCGCGCCTGCGGGCCCGGCTGCGCTCGGGGGTGTCCAAGCTCGCCGAGGACGTCCCGGCCGCCTGCGGGCGCAGCCAGTCACAGACGCAGCCGGCCGAGCCGACGCAGACGGACAAGACCGACACCGAGACCTCGACGACGGACACCTCGACCACCGACACCGAGACGCAGCCGACCGACTCGACGGGCACGGGGACGGGTGGCACGCCCACCGGGACGACGCCCGGTCCGACGACCGGCACCACCACCGGCGGCACCGACACGCAGACCGGCGGCACGCCGCCGGACGGAGGGACCACCCCGTGATGGCCGGCGAGATCCTCGCCGGGCGCTACGAGCTCGGACCGCGACTTGGCGTCGGGGGCATGTCGACGGTCGTGGTCGCGTTCGACGATCGCCTCGAGCGCGATGTGGCGATCAAGCTCCTGGCCGAGCACCTCGCCGACGACGACCAGTTCGTGGCCCGCTTTCGCCGCGAGGCGCTCGCCGCCGCGCGGCTCGTGCACCCCAACATCGTGCAGGTCTTCGACTTCGGGCTCGACCAGGCCAGCCACCGTCACTACATCGCGATGGAGCTCGTGCGTGGGCAGTCGGGCGCCGAGATCCTGCGCGACGAGGGCGTGCTCGACATCCGCGACGCGCTGTCGATCGTCGCGCAAGCGTGCCGCGGCCTCGAGTACGCGCATCGCAACGGCGTCGTGCACCGCGACGTCAAGCCTGGCAACCTCCTGCGCGGCGAGGACGGGGTGGTCAAGCTCGCCGACTTCGGCATTGCCAAGGCGATCAGCGAGGAGTCGTCGATCACCCAGGTCGGCTCGGTGCTCGGCACCGCCGCCTACCTTGCTCCCGAGCAGGCCGCCGGCGAGCGCGCCGGCCCCGCCGCCGACCTCTACGCGCTCGGCGTGGTCACCTATCAGTTCCTCTCCGGTCGCCTGCCCTACGAGGCGCAGTCGCTCACCGAGCTGGCGCTCAAGCAGCAGCGCGAGGTGCCGCCACGCCTCGACGAGCTCAATCCCGAGGTCACGCCGCAGCTCGCGCTCGCCGTCGATCGCGCGCTGGCGCTCGATCCCCGCCAGCGCCCGCCGAGCGCCGACGATCTGCGCCGCGCCCTGGCCGACGGCATCCGGGGCATCGGGCCGGCGACGTCGGCCACGCGCGTGGCCGGCCCGGCGACGGCGGCCACCACCGTCGGGCGCCCGGAGACCGGCGCCACCAGCGCGGCGCGCGCGCCCGTCCCGCCGCGCCAGCCGCGCCAGCCGCGGCCGCGCGTCTCGCAACCCGTGGCGGCACCGCCCACGTCGGCGCCCACGGCCGCCGCCCGCCGAGCCCCCAGGCGCCGCGGCCGCGCGCGTCGCGTCTTCGGCATGCTGCTCGTGCTGCTCCTGCTCGCCGCGGGCGGAGCGGCCGCCGTCGTGGCGACCTCGAGCTCCGACAAGGCCGTGAAGCTGCGGCGCGTCGTCTACGACGACGTCCAGCAGAGCATCGACTCGCTCAAGCAGCTGGTGCAGGACAACACGAAGTAGCGGCAGCCGTCACGGGGCGGCGCCCGCGATCACGGGGCGCGCGCCCGCGATCACGGGGCGGCGCCGCCGCGCAGTGCCGCGGCGGTCTGGGCGAGCGTGCCCTCCGCGATGGCTTCGCGCAGGCGGCGCATGACGCGCGCGACGAAGGCCAGGTTGTGCACCGTGCAGAGCCGCATGGCCGTCAGCTCGCGCGCGCCGATGAGGTAGCGCAGGTAGCCGCGCGTGAGGCCCACGGCGCAGGCGGGGCACGGGCAGTCCCGCATGAGC
>DASVFT010000152.1:0-5185 GCA_036379935.1 Solirubrobacteraceae bacterium
CTGGGGCATCGAGCTGCCCCCGCCGACTGACCCCGATCCGGATGGCGCGTCCGCCGTCCAGGAGCTCATGGGCGGTCGCTTCGGCGAGATGTCGACGTTCATGAACTACACGTTCCAGTCGTTCAACTTTCGCGATCGCGCGGGGGCGCGGCCGTTCTACGACCTCATCGCCAACATCGCCGCCGAGGAGTACGGCCACATCGAGCTGGTGGCCGCGACGATCAACACGATGCTCACGGGCGCCTCGCCGATCGACGACGGCCGCGCGCCGAGCGATGCCCTCTCCGCGGTGAAGGGCGTCGGCAACCCGCACCACTTCCTCGCCGGCGGCCAGGGCGCGCTCCCGCAGGACTCGCGCGGGAACCCGTGGACCGGCGACTACGTCTTCTCGTCCGGTGACCTCGTGGAGGACCTCACGCACAACTTCTTCCTCGAGACCGGAGCGCGCAACAACAAGCTCAAGGTCTACGAGATGGTCGACCACCCGGCGGCGCGGGCGTTGACCGGCTACCTGCTCGTGCGCGGTGGCGTGCACCAGGTCGCCTACGCGCGCGCCCTCGAGAACCTGACCGGGGCCGACCTCACCAAGATGTTCCCGACGCCTCGCATCCCGACCAAGAAGATCCCCGAGTGCCAGCCGCACATCGAGCGCGGCGACCACCTCAGGCTCTACCGGTTCTCGCCGGACGACTACCGCCAGGTCGGCGCGGTGTTCAACGGGCCCCATCCGGAGACCGACGAGGAGCTCGAGGTCGTCGACGGGCCGCCGGAGGGCGCCGAGCCGAACGACCTGCCGCCGCAGCCGGCGGTCTTCGCGCCGGACTACGCCCCCGAGGAGATCAGCGAGATCGCCAAGCGCCTGAAGAAGGCGGCCGGCGTCTCATAGGCAGCGGATCGGGCCTTCGCACGCACGCGGAGGCCCGATCATCCGCCGCGGCGCGGGAGCGCCTGGCCGACGACGACGGACGTGCTCGTCGTGGCGGCGCCCGTGACGACGACGACCAGCCTGGCCCGCATGGGGCGCGTGCGGGCGCGTTTGAGCGCCTTCTTGCCGGCCTTCGTGAGACGGATCGTGAGCGTTCTCGTCGAACCCCGGGCGATCGTGTAGCGGCCCTGGGCCAGCGCGACCGCCCGGCGCTTGGCGGCACTCCGCAGCTGGATCGTGCCCGAGCAGTGCGCGTGCCGGCAGGTGAGCGTCACCCTGACCGCGCCCTTGGCCGCGATGAGCTTGGTCGCCTTCACCGCCACGAGCGGCCGCCGCGGCGCCGCGGTCGGCGGCGGCGCGGTGGCGGTCGCAGGCGGGCCCACGACGATGGACAGCGCGCGGGTCGCGTTCTGGACGGGCGGGCCCTCGTCGCTCGCCTTCACGGTGAAGAGAGAGGTCCCGGCCTCGGTCGGCGTGCCCGAGATGCGGCCCGTCTGCGGCTCGAGCGCCAGGCCGGCCGGCAGTGACCCGGAGTCGATCCGCCACGTCTGCGTTCCCGAGCCACCGCTGGCTGCGAGCTGGGCTGCGTAGGGCGCGCCGACCTGCGCCGGCGATAGGTCCGAGGTCGAGATTGCCAGCGCGGCCCGCGCGTAGGCCACCATGGGCCGTTGCGCGCCCGAGGTGTCCCGATAGGCCCCGACGGCGCTGCACGAGGCGGCGGCCGGACAGGCGATCGCGTCGAGGCTCGATCCCTGCGTCGGGGACGCCGCGGCGTTGGGCGGAAGCGCGACCGCGCTCGCGCCCGACCACTCGCCGGCGCTCTGCGAGGCGGCCATCGGCTCCTGGCCGCCGGCGCCGTCGATGTAGAAGCCCACCGCGGCGCACGACCCCGGCCCGCCGCAGGCGACGGCGCTCAGGACCCGCTCCGGGTTCGCGGTGTGGGGGTCGGGCGGGGCGAGCTCAACGGCGCCCGACCAGATGCCGTTGCTCTGCGAGGCCACCAGCGCCCGGCTGTGGTTGGTGACGTCGGTGTAGCTCCCGGCCGTGGCGCACGAGCCCACGGCGCCGCAGTCGATGGACAGGAGCTGGGTGAAGGGGGGCGTGATGACGTCGGCGGGCGCGGGGATCTCGGTCGCGGCCGACCAGCTGCCGTTGGTCTGGGTGAGCGTCATCCCCCGATAGCCGCCCGCGCTGTCCGTGTAGTAGCCGACGGCGCTGCACGATCCGGCCGCCCGGCACGCCACCGAATACACGGCGGCATCCTGGCCGGAGGAGGCGGCGTTGCCGGGCAGCGCGACCTGGGTCGCGGACGACCAAGTCCCACCAGCCAGCGAGGCCACCATCGCCCGGTTCGCGCCTGCCGTGTCCCGGTAATAGCCGCCGGTGCTGCAGGACCCGGCGGCGCCGCAGGCAACGGACCCCAGCGCGAAGCTCGGCGTCGTGGTGTCCGCGTCGCCCGGCGGTGTCAACGCGGTCGCGCTCGACCACGTGCCGTTGCTGCGCGAGGCGACCATGGCCTTGACGCCGCCGCTGACGCTGTACGAGCCGACGGTGGCACACGATCCGGCCGACGGACAGGAGACGGTGGCGAGGCGAGCGTCCGGGTCGGTGGCGGCGTCGCCCGGGAGCTGGAGCTCGGCGGCCTGCGACCAGGATCCGCTCGACTGCGGCGCGACCAGCACGCGTGTGTGGCCGGCAGCGTCGATGTAGCGGCCGACGGCAACGCATGACCCGGCGGCGCCGCAGGAGACCCAGGACAGGTCGGGAGCCGGGTCGGTCGCGTCGGCGTTTCCGGGCAGGCTGAGCCCGGTGGCTGCGGACCAGATCCCGTTGACCTGGGACGCCACCATCGCCTTGATCGGCCCGGAGGCGCTCGTGTAGGTGCCGACGGCCGCACACGACCCCACGGCGCCGCAGGACACCGAGGCGAGCCGGGCGTCGGGGGCGGTGGCATCCGCGTTGGCCGGGAGCGTCAGCTCGGTCGCGCCCCAGGCGAGGGGCGCCGCCGTGGCCGGTGTGACGGCGATGAGGCAGACGGCGAAGGCGGCGGCGCACGCGGTGACGACGAGCGCCAGGCGACGATGGCGCGCACCTCGCATGGCGCGTCCGGACCGTGATGTTCTCTGCGTTGAGCTTCCGTGCATGGGGTCGAGGCCCATCCTGGGCTTCCACCAAGCAACGGGCCGCGACGCGGCCAGCTTGCACGGACGCTGACAGCCTCCTCAGATGCCGGCGGCGCGCCGCGCGCCGGCGTGCGCGGACCGCTCGAGCTCGTCGTCGAGCGCCGCCAGCTCACCGACGCCCAGGCTCGCCGCGACGAGCCAGTCGGCGAACCAGGCGTTCTTGGGCAGCAGCGGCCCGTGCAGGTAGGTCCCGATGACGTGGTCGCGGCGCACGCCCTCCATGCCCGAGGCGCCCGTGTTGCCGTGGCCCTTCAGCACCCGGCCCAGCGCTTGGGCGCCGGGACCGAGGTAGGTGCGCCCGCCGTGGTTCTCGAACCCGGCGAGCACGCGTGGACCGTCGAGCCCCGGAAGGCGCACCTCGATGGCGACGTTGCCGATCAGGCGCGGCCCCGGCTCGCGGACGGTGTGCAGATCCACGAGCCCGACGCCGGGAATGCGTTCGTCGTGCAGCTCGTAGTGGTGCCCGAGCAGCTGGTAGCCGCCGCACACGGCGAGGATCACCTTGCCCGCCGCCGCCGCGGCGTGCAGGGCGTCGCGCTTGGTGTCGACCATGTCCTGCGCGCACAGCGCCTGGTCGCGGTCCTGCGCGCCGCCGATGTAGAAGAGGTCGTGGGCGTCGGGATCGATGTTCTCGCCCAGGCCCGCGGCCACCAGTTCGAACCCGATGCCCTGCCAGGCGCAGCGGCGCTCGAGCAGGAGCAGGTTGCCGCGGTCGGCGTAGATGTTCATCAGGTCGGGGTAGAGCGCGCAGATGCGCAGGGTGCGATCAGCCACGCAGCATCACCACCGTGGAGCCCACGTAGTCGCGGGTGGGCTCGAGGCGCCGCCGCTGCTCGGCGCGCAGCCCCACGGCGGCGGCGGCGGCCTCGAGGGCGTCGGGGTCGAGGCGGTCGAGCACGACGACGTCGTCGCTCACCGTGCGCGTGCCGTCGCGGGCGACGATCTCGCGCACGCGCTCGATGGCGGCACGATCGCCCAGGTCGCGCACCGCGACCGGCCGGCTTGCGTATACGACTCCGGCGATCTCGCGCAGGTCGGGCACCGGCGCCTGGTCGTGGTCGGCATCGAAGGCCTCGAGCGCGTCGGCCAGCGCGGCGGCGAGCAGGCCCCCGGGGGCCAGGTGCTCGCGCGCGCGAGCGAGGAAGCGAGCGTGGCCGTCGGGACCGCCGAGGAGCTGCAGCGTCTGCATCGGAACGAGAATCAGCGGGAAGCGCCGGCCCAGCGCGAAGGCGCGCGCGTCCGCCGTGACCGTGCTCACGCCGAGCTCGGCGCCGCGCTCGCTCAGCGCCTGCAGCAGTGCGGCGTCACGGTCGAGGGCGATGACCTCGTGCCCGCGGCGCGCTAGGTCGAGCGCGACCCGACCGGTCCCCGCGCCGACGTCGAGCACGGGCGAGCCCTCCCGATCGGCCAGCTCGCGCCACAACGGGAGGTCCAGGTCATAGCCGCCGCACTCGATGTCGTGCCACAAGACGACTGTCATACGAACGATCCGCGGGCCGCTCCACGCCCGACGAGCGCCTCGCGCAGCGCGAGCATGGCGGTGTAGGTGGGCAGCGCGAACAGCGCACCGTCGCCATCGTGCAGCGCCCGGTCGAGACCGGCGTCGAGCCCGGGCTCGAGAGCGATGCGCTCGGTCGGCACGCCGGCATACTTCAGGCGCAGGGCCATGTCGGCCGCCCGCGTGCCGCTGCACGTCGCGCGCCGCACGCGCGGGGCCACGACCTCGAAGTCGGCGTCCCAGATCCAGCTCACGTCGCGCCCGTCGGCGACGTTGTCGTTGAGCACCGCGAAGAGGTCGTGCTCGCCCTCCTCGAGCATGAGCGTACGCAGGACCTCGTTGGCGCCGGCGGGGTTCTTGACGAGCAGGATCGACAGCTCGCGCCCGGCGACGCGCAGCGTCTCGGCGCGCCCGAAGGCCGGGGAGACGGCGCGCAGCCCCTCGGCCACCTGGTCGAGCGTCGCGCCCAGCGCGAGCGCGAGGGAGGCCGCTCCCAGCGCGTTGTAGACGTTGTACAGCCCCGGCAGCGGCAAGGCGATCTCGCGGTCGCCGTCGGGCGTGCTCAGCGTGAAGTCCGCG
>DASVFT010000153.1:0-52301 GCA_036379935.1 Solirubrobacteraceae bacterium
CTGCGGGCCCACTGCACAGGGTCCGGACGACCTCCGCGCTGCCTCCGACCATCAGATTCTCTTCGACCGCCCCCTCCTTCTAGCGGCGCTCAGGGACGCGCATTTCGTTGACCTGATCGACCTGACCGAGACCACCACCGACCGACACACCGAAGCGTGGAGCGAAGTTGTGGATCGATACTCCATCGTCATCGAAGGGCGAAAGCGCGCCCATCCGTCCTAGCCGGCCGCTTCCCGTGCGATCGAGTGACGCCGTCGGACGGTTGCCAGCGGAGCTTCGGTTGGACGAGCTCGGCGCGGTAGTCCTCGCCTACGGTCGATCCGACAGACACGCGGCGTTGATCGACGATCTGCGCCGCGCCGGCGTTTCGGATGAGCACTTGATCGTTGTCCACAATCCCGATCGGCCGCAGGATGCTTGGCGGCCGACGTGCCCCGAACAAGCGACCCTCATCGCACTACCGCGCAATCTGGGATACGCCGCTGCGATGAACCGGGGCATCGATGCCTTCATAGAGAGAGGCTTGCAGGCAGTCCTATTGCTGACACACGACGCCCGTGTCGAACCGACGACGTTGACGACGCTCCTCGAGGCGGCGAACAGGGCGCCGTCCTATGGGGTACTGGGGCTCGCCGTACAGGGCGCGGGCGGAGCTAGCACCTCGTACGGGTCATATCTTCGGGCCGACGGCATCGTCGAGCACGTCAGCGAGCGGCCGCACGGAGACCACGTCGCCGAGAGCATGTTCGTCGACGGCTCCGCACTGTTGGTCCGCCTTGAGGCATGTGGTCCTTCGCCCCTACCTGAACGGTATTTCATGTACTTCGAAGAATCAGAACTCTGCTCGGCGGTCCGGAAAGCAGGCTGGAACGTGGGAACAGCGCTTGACGCCAAAGCGCGCTCAACATCGGGGATTAGATACCGTCGCGGAGCGTTCCAATATTTGTACGTGCGCAACGGCCTGGACTGGATTTGGCGCAATTGCGGCCGGCGGGCAGGCATCAGGTACGTGCTATACGAGGCATGGCGAGCCGTGCGAGACGTGCCGAAGCCCGGCGGCCAGCGTTTCGGCGACGCCGACCTGCGGCGCGCGGGGTACCTGGAGCTCTTGGCGCGGGCCCTCGGCCTACGGGATTTCATCCTTGGACGCTGGGGACCCCCGCCCGATGTGCTTCTGGTGCGCAGCGACGTTCGGTACGTCTGATGGCGTGGCTCCGCGGTGCCACCGCCTCACATCGAGTTAGACGGCCAGGGGGAAGCCGAGCTCGAATTGGTTTCTTGCACCTCGGCGATACACGGGGCGGCATATATCGCTACGGCACGGTGTTGGCCGCTGCCATGCGCCTGCAGCCAAGCGTCGACGTGAGCGAACGCGCCGTTCCCATCACGAGTCGTCGCTCAGCAGGGCTGCGAGCCGTCGCTCGAGCCAGCGCGTCGCTTGCCCGGTCCGATGCGACGATTCTTCAGTACAGCCGCCACAATATTTGGGTGGCGGGCCGCCTCCGCCTGTTGCAGCTGGCGCTCGTTCATCTGGTCCTGCGGTGCAGGACTGTTGTTGTGCTGCATGATGTTCCGACGCCGGGATCAGTCGGGCGCGCCGAGGCGTGCGCCTTGCGGCTGAACTTGTTAATGGCCCGCGCCGTAGTGGTTCATGGCGCGCACGAACGGGCACGGCTGCCGCGCTGGCCGCGGGGCCGAGTGTTCACTATCCCGCATTTCGTAGAGCCGCGTCGGCTTCCCGAACGTGAATACGCCCGAGGGCGTTTCAACGTGGCGTCTGGCGAGACAATTTTGGCCATGGTGGGTTGGATCCATCCACGCAAGAACTATGGCGCCGCCGTGCGGGCGCTCGCCTCACTCGGTGCCCGGACTCGACTTTGGCTGATCGGCACATCCCCGAGTGGATTTGAACCATACGTCGAAGGTTTGATGCGCCTCGCTGATGAGCTCGGCGTGCGCGAGCAGATCGTGGTTACCGGCTATGTCTCAGAAGAGGAATTGGACGCTCGCCTGTCCGCGGTAGACATTGGTCTCTGCCCGTACGTCGATGTGTCGGCGTCGGGTTCGTTGGCGACGCTCATTGGAGCCAACCGCCCAGTGGTGGCGAGCGATCTGCCACCGTTTCGCGATCAGCAACGCCATTTGGGCAGCCTCCTCCAGCTGGTCGATCAACCGACTCCGGAGCGCCTCGTTGCGGGGGTGCGGGACGTCCGCTCCGGATTTGTGTTTGGAGCTGCCCGCACTTGCCAGCTAAGGGAGCTTTCGCCGGAAGCGATCAGCTATCGCTACCTCGCTGCTGCGACGCATGCCGCGAAGTAGGCGCTGATGGCGGCCTGGCGTCGGAATCGGGGCATCGTTCGTGCGTCCGCCGAGTGTCGGGGATCGGCCGCTCGGCCAGGTCCCGCAGCAAGCGATAGTCGTGTACGAACGCGCGATGCCCTCGCACCCAGGCGCGCACGTACTCCGTCAGGCTGCTTCGGCTCCTGGCGTATCCCTTGAGCCCGGCGGCCAGCGTCACGGTCTCGATAAGCGCGAGCCGGTACGGCCGCCGGGCGGCGATCAGCGCGTGGGCCAGCAGGGCATAGACGTAGTCGCCGTGCCGGCCGGCCGTAAGGACATTGCGGTCGTCCTCGTGGAACGCGCGCGCGTCGGGCGCCCAGAGCATCTCGACGCCGGCGCGGCGCCAGATCGCGCCCATGAGGACATCGGAGCCGCGGTCCATCTTCTCGTTCCACGGCCACTGCCGACCGTAGGCGCGCGGATAGAGGAAGAGCGAGGAGTTGATGAAGTCCGGGCGCTCGCCGTCGCGGGCCGCTCGGCCGTAGCCGATTCGCCTGAGCACCATCGGCGGGATTGGCTCCTCGCCCCAGACCACCGCACCGGCCACGACGCTCGGACCCGTTCGGCGATCGTAGGCGTCGACCAGCGCGTGGATGGCCCCTGGCGTCACTTGGACGTCGTCGTCGACGCTGACCAGCAGCTCGGCTTCGGCCACCTGCACGCAGAAGTTGCGAGCCGCGGCGATGTTCGGGCCGTCGTGGAAGCGGAGCTCCAGCCACCGGTACGGAGCGCAGATGCTCTCGATCTCCGGACGGCGAGCGGGCGCACTCGAGTCGCAGATCCAGGCGGTGAATGGGGTCCGTTCGCGGGCGGCCGCCAGGGCCTCGAGGCAGCGGCGCAGCGACGCCGGGCGATCGCGGGTCGGAACGACGACGGCTGTGCGGTGCTGCGCGATGGCGAAGGCGGGCGCGAGAGCGCGCGGTGATTGGCGGCGGGCCGAAGGATAGTGGCGGCGCGCCGAGGCACGATCAGTCGCCGCGGTAGCACGCCATGACGGTCCGCGCAGCGGCCGACCAGGGGAAGCGCCGAGCTGCCTCCAGCGCTGCCCGACGAGCGGCGTCGCGGTCGATCGGCTTCGTGCGCGCCAGCGCACCGCCGACATCGGTGCCGACGTAGGGCTCAACCGCCGGCGGCCCGGCGAGCTCGTCCGCGGTGCTGCCTTGCGGGGCCACCACCGGCACGCCGAGCGACAGCGCCAGCATGAGCGCGCCGCTCGAGAAGACGTCGCGGTAGGCGAGCACCGCCACGTCCGCCGCGAGATGCAGCTCGGCAACCTGGTCGTCGGGGATGTGGCTCAGCATCAGGATGACCCGGCGGTCATCCGCGGCGGCGGCCCGCACCTCGGCCTCGAGCCCAGCCGAGGCGGGACGGCCGGCGACAACGAGCCGACGATCGGGGTCGATGAGGTCGCGGAACCTCGCGATGAGCTCCGGTATCCGCTTGTAGGCGCGGATCAACCCGAAGGCGAGCACGACATGGGCGTCCTCGGGCAGGCCCAAGCGCAGGCGGGCTGCGGCACGATCGACGCCCTCGGCGCGGTACTGGTCCTCGTAGCCGCCGTGGTACGCCACGCTCACGTCGCCGACGCCGTAGGTCCGCTGCACCACCTGCGCCGCATAGCGCGAATGCGCGATCAGGCGATGGGCGAGCCGGGCGACGAGGCGCGCGACGACGAGGTCGAAGCGAGGGTGGCGCGCGTCGTGGGGACGGAGGTTGTGGACGGTCCACACCAGGCGCACGCCGCGCGCTCGCAGGACCAGCAGCACGGCGAACAGTCGTGCGGTCCGGAGGGCGACTCTCGGCCTGTGCAGCGACTCCGTTGCATGCGAGCCCGTGAGGTACTCGATCCAGTGAAGGTGCAGGACCGCCACCGACGTGCGCAGCGCCCAGCGCAGCGTCAACCGGCGAGGGTGCTCGAACGTCGCTCCCAGTGCCTCCAGCTCGCGCTCGAGGATCTGCTGGTACGGGTTCTCCGCCAGCACGGGTGCGACCGCGATCCGCACCCCTCAGAGCAGCTCTGGCGGTGGGTCGTGCATCGGCTCGGGAACGTTCTGGCGCTCCCAGAGCCGGCCATAGCGCAAGAGCTCGCTGTTGGCCTTGAGCATCGAGTAGAGCAGCCCGCGCGTGCCAAGGCGGTAGTAGCGCTTGACGACGTAGACCCAGCCGAAGCGCGCGACCGTGCGCAGCAGCATCTGCCGGCCGCTCGCGCGGATGCCGCGGCCATCGAGCTCAGCGGCTTCCAGGTCGGCGTAACGCACGAAGGTGTGGGCGATCGAGCTGAGGGTCTGGCCGCGCCAGTGCAGCAGCACGCCGTCGAGCGGCAGGAGCCGGCCGGGCACGCGGATCTCCTCGTGAACGCGCTCTGCCGGGAAGCCGCTGTGCCTGCGGTGGAAGAGTCGCACGTGGCTGCGCCGCTTGGAGGGCCGGGACTCGGTCGGGAGCAGCACGCCGAGGAAGTCGTTCAAGCGGTCGACGACGTAGCCGTCGGCGGCGTCCATCGGGCCCTCCGCCGTCGCGCTTATCGAGCGCTGAAGCGTGCCGCTGACGACCTCGTCAGCATCGAGCAGCAGCACCCAGTCGTGCGTCGCGGCAGCGGCTGCCGCGTTGGCCTGGACCTGATAGTTGACCCACTCGTGCTCGACGACCCGAGCCCCGCAGCGCTCGGCGATGTCGCGCGTTGCATCGGTGCTCCCCGAGTCGACCACCACGACTTCGTCGGCGAAGGCCGCAGAGCGGATGCATCGCGCGATGTGGCGCTCCTCGTTCTTGGTGAGGATGACCGCGGAGATCGGCGTCCGGTGCGCGCTCAACCCGCCCGCGACCATAGCGTCTCGCGCGGTGACGCCGCTCGCCGCCGAGTCGATCGCTACGGTACGGGCACGTCGTCGACGGGTACCTCGCGGTCCTCGACCGCATTCTCCGAGACCGCCCGAGAGGTGGGGTCCGCTCGATCGGGCCTCGTTCAACGTCCGGATGCTTGCCAGTTCCCCGAACGCGCCGAGCGTGCGCCCGATCCCTCCGCTCCTCACCGAGGCGGCGTGGTGGGCGCTCGTCCTCGCGGTCAGCGCCGCGACGGCCTGGCTGACGCTTCGCTCGCCGCAGCTCGGCTGCACGGCCGCCCTGGTCATCCTCTCCGTCGGGCTGTACGTCGCCTCGCGGCCCCACGGCCTGGCGGTGATGTGGCTGGTGTGGATCGTGGCGCCGCTCCTGCGCCGGCTCTTCGGGCTCGAGGTGCCCCTCACGAACTCCGATCCGCTCGCCCTCGCCCCGTTCCTCGTCGTCGGCTGCATCGTCGCCCTCGAGCTGCGCCGGGTGCGTCTGTCGCGCTACGCGGTCGCGCTGCTCGCGGTCGCCACGGTCGGGTACCTGCTCGGGGTGCCGGCGGGCGTGTCGAGGCCGCCCGCGATGGCCTTCGCCCTCTTCGCGTACGTCGTCGCGATCGGATGCTTCATCCTCGGGTACTCGGAGCCGCGCGGCCGCGAGCTCGTCGCGCTTCAGCGCGTGTTGATGGTCGCGATGCCGCTGGCGGCGGTCTACGGGATCCTCCAGTACCTCGGACCACTGCCCCGCTGGGACGAGCTGTGGCTGAACACCGTCGGCAGCGCGCTGACCTCCGTCGGCGCTCCCGAAGAGGGTCACATCCGTGTGTTCGGGACGCTCAACTCGCCGGGGACCTTCGCGGCGGTCCTCGGCCTCAGCGCCGTGTGCTTCCTGGCCCAGCGGCGCTTCGATCCGTTCAAGCTCGTGGCGATCGGCGTCGTTCTGGCTGCGCTGCTGCTCACCTATGTGCGCAGCGAATGGGCGGGCCTGGTGGTCAGCATGTTCGTCCTCGTCCTTGCCAGCCGCGGGCGGGCGAGCTGGCGGGTCCTCTTGGTCGTCGGACTGCTCGTCGTCGGATTCGGAGCCGTGGTCTCCCACGGTCAGACCGGACAGGCCATCGTGGGACGGGCGAACACCTTCGGCAGCCTCAACAGCGACATCTCGGCCAAGCAGCGGGTCGCGACTCCGGTCCAGCTGGTGCCGGAAGCCATCACGCAGCCCTTCGGCCATGGCATCGGATCGGCCGGCGAAGCGAGCCGGCTGGGACCATCCAGCGGTCTGCGCCAGACCGACAACGCCTACCTGAGCCTGCTCTACCAGGCCGGCCCGTTCGGCTTCGTGCTGGTGCTGGGCGCCGCGCTGGTGGCGTTCATGCGCGCCGTGGGCAACCTCGCTCGTTACCGCAGCGATCCGCTGGACGTGCTGGTCATCGCCATGCTCAGCTTCCTCTTCGTCGGGATGGTGGGCGGCGACCTCCTCTACGGCGTGACCGGCATGGTCTTCTGGTACCTGGTGGGGGTGGCCGTGAAGCGCAGCGAGGCTCACGCATGACGTTCCTCGGCCTGATCGTCCGCGTGTTGCTCGTCGCGGTCATCGCGGCGCTCGTCGGGGTGGGCGCCCTCTTCTTCTCGCGATCGCAGCCCACCCGCTACGACGCGCAGACGAAGCTGTCCTTCTCCTCGGCGTTGCGGCCCGAGCTCCAGGTCCTCGGCGCTCCGTTCGTGCGGCCCAACATCGATCAGGACGTCTTCAACGCGACGAACGCCCAGTGGGTCCAGTCGCGGCACGTGGCACGCCTGCTCTCCGCCAACCAGCCTGGGCTCGGATTGACAGAGGGCCAGATCGCCGGTCGGGTCAGCGTGTCGCCGATCGCCGGCACGGAGATCGTCGCCGTCAAGGCCAGCGGCCCGTCCCGCCGGGACGCCGAGGTGCTCGCGCGCAGCTACACCGCGACCTTCGTGAAGTGGTTCGAGGGTCGTCAGCGCGACCGCGCCGAGGCGGTGCAGGGCGTGCTCAGAGCCCGCTACGAACGGCTGTCGCGCCAGCAGCGCAGGTCGGACGCGGGCGCGACGATCCGCTCCCAGCTCGCGGCGCTCGACATCCTGGCCCAGGTCGGGAGCGGCTCGCCCGAGCTGGTCGAGACCGCTCACGCGTTCGCGTCACCGCAGCAGCCTCAGACCCGCCGCAACGTCATCTTCGGGGTGATCTTCGGCTTGGCCGTCGGCATCGGGCTCGTCTCGCTGCGGTCGCAGCTGCGGCCCCGCACGCCGTCTGCCTGACGCGCGGGCGCGCTCGGCGGCGTCCCAACCGGCCAGGACGCGCCGCACGAAGCCGGCGAGGTGGTAGCGCAGGACCGCCTGCTGGCGGCCCGTCTCGCCCATGCGCCGACGCTCCTGGGGATCGTCGAGAAGCTCGGTGATGGCGGCCGCCCACAGCTCCGGTTGTCGTGGGGCGAGCAGCATGCCGCCGCCGCCGGCGAGGATCTCCCTGGGTCCGCCACGGTCAGTCGCCAGCACCGGCACGCGCATCGCCATCGCCTCGATCGCGACGCGTCCGAAGGGCTCCTCCCACGAGGGCATCAACGCGATGTCGGTGGCGGCGAGCAGGTCGGGAACATCGGCTCGCGCTCCGAGGAAGGCCACACGCTGCTCGAGGCCCAGCTCGCGCGTGAGGCGGCGCAGTTCGTCGAGGTAGGCAACGTTGTCGTAGCGCGTGCCGGCGCTCGCGAAGACGGGCTCGCCGACGATGAGCAGCCGTGCCGCGTCGAAGCGCTCGGGGAGTGCCGCCAGTGCGCGGATCGCCGTGTCCTGGCCCTTCCAGGGCGTGATCTGCCCCACGAGGGCGAGCACCGGCTCGTCCTCGCCGATCCCCAGCTCGCGACGTGCCGCACGCCCGTCGACGCGCGCGGGGTCGAACCGATCGAGGTCGACGGGGTTCTCGACGACGACGACCTCGGGCCCGGCCGCGATGAAGCTGGCCGCCACGTGCTTCGAGTTGGCCAGCACGGCATCTGCAGTGGCGGCGATGACCCGCCTCACGACCGAGGAGACGCGATCGCGTCCCAGGACGTCGTGGACGTGGACGGCGAGCGCCGGTCCGCCGCTCGCGCGGGCGATCGCGCATGCCAGCGCGGCCCGCGTCGAGTTCGCGTGGACGACGACGGCGCCAGCACGCCGCGCGGCGCGCGCGACCGCGACGCCGTCGGCCAAGAGCTTCGCCAGAGCTCGTGGCGTGCCGGTGGGGTGGAGCTTGAGGCCGGCGTCGGTGCCGCGCAGGGGCACGACGCG
Source organism: Solirubrobacteraceae bacterium (assembly GCA_036379935.1). Taxonomy (GTDB): domain Bacteria; phylum Actinomycetota; class Thermoleophilia; order Solirubrobacterales; family Solirubrobacteraceae; genus JAOPZW01. The sequence goes on from DASVFT010000153.1 coordinate 8,449, forward strand.
AACGCCGAGCTCCGCGACCGCCTCCGCGAGCGGTCCCGGCGGGCAGGCGACCACGGGTACGACCTCATCCGGCAGCGCCCCCAGGAGGTCGAGGAGCGAATGCTCGGCGCCGCTCACGCTCGCCGTGTGGTTGACGAGCAGGACGCTCCGGGCGCTCACGGCGTCACCGGTAGCTCACGAGGACGACGTCGCCCGCCACGGGCACGCGCAGCTCCGCGGCGTCGCGGCGACGCGACAACGGCTCGGCCCGCACGGTCGGCCGGCTCACGGCGACGTCCTTCGCCCGCTTGCCGAAGCGCACCGTCGCCGGGACCGGCGTCGCCACGCTTGGAGCGCGCGCATCGACGTCCCACACAGAAGCCGAGCGCCACAGCGCCAGCACCGACGAGCCGTCGCGGCGCTGAAGCAGGAGCGTGCGCACATCCGGCGCCGCGGACACGCGAACGTCGCGTGGCTCGCCCGCGCCATCCGAGGTGCGCACGGTCTGCAGCAGGTTGCGCAGCGCGAGGAACGCGGGCTTTGGCGTGAGGTCCGCCCGCAGGAGCCCGAAGTGCTGCTCAGGCTGTCCGAGCCCGGGATCGGGCTTCTCGTCGGCCAGCTCGTAGATGAACGTGCGCTCGATCCCCGAGGCGAAGTACGCGAGCGCCAGGCGCGGCATGTACGCGCCGGCCGCCGCTTCGGAGACCGGCGGCTGCCCGGTGTTCCCGCGCAGGGCGTTGTGGTAGCCGGTCTCGGTCACCTCGATGGGCTGGTCGCGTCGCTGCTCGCGCGCCAGCGCGACCTGCTGTCCCAGGTTCGCCGAGGGCTCCTGCCCGCCGGGGTAGGGATGCAGGTTGGCGACGTTCCAGGTCCCCGCGAGCGCGCCGACCTGCTTCCAGCTCTCCGCGTGGACGAAGCTCGGTCCGATGATCGTGCGCGACGGAGGCCCATCGGCGTCGACGGCGGCGCGCAGGCGGGGCAGGAAGCTCCGCAGCCGCTCGGCCCAGTCGCTTGGGCCCATCGCGTCGACCTCGTTGGGGGCCTCGACCGCCTCGACCGATCGCCCGAATGTGCTGGCCGCGTAACTGATCTGCTTGTTGGGGTCGTCGCCGAGCGCCGTGATCAGCGTCAATCGCATGCCGGCGGCCGCAAGCGCGCGCAGGCGCTGCGTGGAGGCCGTGCTGCCGAGGACGAGGCCGTCGCGCACGTGGTGGACGCCGAGCTCTCGCAGACGCGCCAGCCAGTCGTCGATGCGCGCGTACGAGGTGTCGAGGTACGTGACGTGCACGTTGACGCCCACCGAATCCAGGAACCGCTCGGCCGATTGTGACGGGGGCGCCTTGCCGGTCGCCGCAGGCGGCACGGGCTCGTTGCCGCCGCCCAGGCCGCGGACCAGCACCGCCACGGCGAGCACCAGGACCACGCCCAGCACGCTCGCCGCGACGAGGAGCTGTCGGTGGTTGCGCCTCGTCATCGTCGGCATGTGCTACCCGCCGGTGCTCGGATCAGGCTAACGCGCCCGCGGCCTCGTCGACCGCCGCCCGCATCCGCTCCTGGAAGGTCGCCTTCGAGAAGCGCTGGGCATGCTCACGGATCTCGGCCGGAGCAGCGAGCCTGCCGTCGTGGTAGTCGGTTCGCAGGGCGCTCGCGAGCGCGTCGACGTCGTCGGGCGGCACCAGCCACCCGGTCTGCCCGTGCACGACGGTCTCGCGCGCTCCACCGGCGTTGACGCCGATGACCGGCCGTCCGGCCGCCTGCGCCTCGACGGCGGTGATGCCGAACTCCTCCACGTTCGGCATGACAAGCGCCGCGGCGCGGGCGTAGAGCGTCGCCAGCGTGCTGTCGTCGACCCGCCCGAGAAACTCCGCGCTGCGCCCGTAGCGCGCACGCAGCCGCCCGAGCTCGGGCCCGCCTCCGACGACGACAACCCGCCGCCGGGCGCGCAGGCCAGCCTCGAGGGCCACTTCGAAGCGCTTGTGTGGGACAAGCTCGCCGACGAGCAGGTAGTAGTCCTCTGGCTCGGACGGACCGAAGCGCTCGGTCTCCACCGGCGGATGGATGACGATCGAGTCGCGCCCCCACCAGCGCCGGAGTCGCTCCTTGCCCGTGGCCGAGCTCGCGATGAACGTCGTCACGGCCGCTGCGGCGCGGCGATCGAAGCCGCGGTGGCGGCGCAGCGCGAGATCGAGGGCGGGTCTGAGCGCGGGGGGGACTTCGGCGAGCGCGCGCTCGCGCTCGTGCCACGCGTAGCGGAAGGGTGAGTGGCAGTAGCAGACATGCACCGCGTCCTTGCGCGGGCGGACCCCGTGCGCGAAGGCGGTGCTGCTGGAGACGACGACGTCGTAGTCGGCGACCGGCAGGCGCCGGACCACGTCGGGGTACAGCGGCAGCAGGCGGCGGAATCCGTCCTGGCGCACGCGGCAGCGCTGGAGCCAGGACGGTACGACCCGCCGGTCATGGAAGCGGTGGCGCGTTCCCTCTTCGTCGTAGAGCAGCGTGTGGATCGGCGCGGTGGGCCAGATGTCCGAGATGGCCGCGAAGGCCCGCTCGGCGCCACGGAGCACCAGAAGGTAGTCGTGAACGAGGCCGAGCTTGCGCACGCCTACAGTCCCCGACGTGCCAGCACGAACCCGAGCGTGCGAAGCAGGATCTTCAGGTCCAGCCAGGGGGACCAGCTGAGCACGTAGAGGTTGTCGAGCTCGACCATCTCGTGCATCGGCACCCGCGCGGAGCCCATGACCTGCCAGACGCCGGTCATGCCCGGCCTCATGTAGAGGCGGCGCCTGTGCCAGCCGGCGATCGCGCCGTCCTCCTCGGGGACGAGCGGTCGTGGACCGACGAGGCTCATGTGCCCGCGCAGGACGTTGAACAGTTGTGGCAGCTCGTCCAGCGAGGTCCGGCGCAGGAAGCGGCCCACTCTGGTCACGCGCGGGTCGTCGGCCATCTTGAACAGCCCGTCCGCCTCGTTGCGCGACCGCAGCTCGGCCTTCTCGGTCTCGGCGTCGCGGACCATCGTGCGGAACTTCCACATGGTGAACTCGCGCCCGTCGCGGCCGATCCGCAGCTGCCGGAAGAGCACGGGGCCGGAGGTCGTCGCGCGGACGATGAGGGCGATGAGCGCTGCCGCGGGCGCGAGCAGCAGCAGCAACGTCGCGGCGCCCAAGACGTCGAGCGTCCGCTTGACCACGCGCTCGGAGCGCGCGAGCCCGAGTCGGCGCACGTCGAGCGCCGCGGCGGCGCCGACCACGTCGGACGTGAGCGTCGCGCTGGCGAGCTCCAGGAGGCGTGGCAGGACGGTGACGCGCACCTCGAGCTCCTCGAGCGCGCGGATGAGGACGAGCGTCTCGCCGCTGTCGGCCACCGCGGGGGCCACCACGACGTGCTCGGCGTCGTGGTACTCGATCGCCTCGCGCAGCGCCGCCCACCCGTCGGATCCCAGCTCGACCTGATCGGGGGCGATCCAGCCCACGACGAGGCTGCGGCCACCGCTGAGGCCATGGATGGTTCGCCGCACTCGGTCCCACCGCTCCAGGCTCCCGATGACAAGGCAGCGCTCGGGCGCGAGCGCCGCCGGGGCCCGACGCGCGGCCGCGCGGCCCACGGGCAACGCGACGAGCAGCGACGCCCACAGCGCGACCGTGGTGCCGACGTGCCAGCTGCCGGCGACGAGCCAGGTGCTGGCGAGATAGGCCAGCAGCGTCAGAAGCGTCGCGAGCTGCGCCAGGCGCGGCACTTCGAGCAGCGTGCTTCGTCCGAGGCCGCGGCCCGGCTTGGCGTAGAGGCCGAAGGTGCGCGCGAGCGGAACGACCAAGATGGGGGCGAGGATCGCCACGGGGGTCAAGACCGCCCCGCCGAGCATCTGCGCGCCGACGCCCAGGGCGAATGCTCCCGCGGCGGCGTCGGCTGCCATGAGCAGCCCCTGCACGGTCTCGGTGTGACGGGCGGCGGCCGTTGCCCGGCGCCGCAGGGGCCGCTGAGCGACGGCGTGCATCATCGGATCGGCGTGCTGGCCGGGTTGCCACGTTGCACGCGGCCTCAGCTGGGCGCTGTTGGGTGGTGCCTGAAGGGTCATCAGAGGGGCCGCGCCGGTGATGCAACGCGACCATCGAGGGACCCGCTATGTCACGAGGGTCGAAGCCGACCTGGACTGCCGGTCGGGGGAACGGACGAACGAAAAGCTAAGAGGTTGGTAGCAAAAAGCGCTGCATCAACCCGAGACTTCAGGTTGAGCGGCGGAATTCCCGCGTCGAGTGGGGAACGGTGATCGATGACTGACATGCGCATACCACCTTCCGGTGCGTCGTACACGCCCATGTCAGGTTCTTGACGTGGAGGGTGACCTACCCAACCCGGATGGAGCACGATGCGGCCTCCTGCGCGCACGCGCGGGAATTACCGCTCCGAGGGGAGATGTCGTGAAGCGCACCATGCTGTTCCTTGCCGTGGGCCTGTTCGCTCTGTGGGCCCAGGCCGGAAGTGCCCAGGCGCCCGGTCCCATCACCTTGTCGTTCTACGAGCCGGCAAACGGCGGCACGTTCAACGTCGTCGACAACGCTCCGCGTTCGCCGGTGAAGAACCCGGAGTCGAGGAGGTACCGCTTCTCGATTGGAGACGAGGTGCTCTTCAGCCAGTCGGTCTTCGATCGCAAGGGCGGGACGAAGCAGGGGACGATCTACGGAGAGGCGACGGTCGTCAAGGGCAGGACGTTCAGGAGCGTCCTGTTCCTGGGGCGGGTCGTGTACGTCCTCAACAACGGCGACCAGATCACCGCGCACGGGGTCTTCGCCTTCGCGGCGGACGCTCGCGTCCCCGTCACGGGCGGCACCGGCGCCTACGAGGGTCGGCGGGGCACCGTCGTCAGCCACAACAACGCCGACGGCTCGTCGCAGGACACGCTCACGCTGCTTCCGTAAGCGACTCGCGTGCTGGGGGCGGTCGAGCGCCGGCCGCCCCCCAGGCGACCAGTGACGCCGGCGGCGATATCGTCGAGCATGGCCGTCATGCGCCGTCTCGCCGTCCTCGGGTCCGCCGTCGTGGCGACGGCGCTGGCCTGTGCCAGCCCGGCGTGGGCGGTGGTCCCGACGGCCGCCAGCTACAGCGCCACCATCACCGGCGCGGTGTACGAGTGGAACGGGCTCGCCGGCCAGTATCAGCAGACGGCTGCGGTCAACCTCCCCGCGCTGCTCTTCGTCGAGCCGCGCCGCTCCGCGCCCACGCCGACGAGCCCGGTCGTCGGCCTGTTCACGGGCCAGACGCCGGCTCTCGACAGCCGCCCCGGCGCCATCAACTTCGCCACCAACAGCCAGGGGTTCCACGTCGATCCCAACGTCCTGGGGCCGACCCAGGCCGCGATCGACGTTGCCGGCGTCCAGGCCGACCCGGCCGCCGGCACCGTGCAGGCGACGCTCGACCCCCAGGCGGCCCGAGCGATCCAGGTCGACCTGTTCCGCACCTCCGCCTCGTTCGTGTCGGCGCCGGCGCAGATCCTCGTCGGGTCGATGACGCTGCAGTTCAGCGCCGACGGGCGCACCGTGACGGGCAGCTTCGATCTCGCGGGCAACGGCCTGATCGAGCCCGGCAACCCGCTCATCCCGGTCAAGCGCTACGTGGCCAACGTCAGCGGCACCGCGACCGCGATCCAGGCCGACGCCGGAGGTGGCGGCACGGGCGCCGCCTCGGCGCTGCCCCTGCTGGACAGGGTGAGGGCACCGGCGGGCGGCCTCGGCGGTGCGGCCAGGCGCGGGATCGCCGTCACGCTCTCCTGCCGCACCGCGTGCAACGTGCGCGCCACGCTCTCGGTGTCCAAGGCGCTGGCGCGGAGGGCTCACCTCGCGCAGACGAGGGTGGGCTCGGCGAGGGCGTCGCGCGCGAGCGCGGGCCAGTTCACGCTGCACGTCAAGCTCACCAGGAAGGCGCGGGCGGCGCTGCGGGGCCGTGCCAAGGTCAAGGTCGACCTGTCGGTGACCGTGACGACACCCGATGGCGTCGGCCATCCGTTCACCAAGCGCCTGACGTTGCGCGGGCGCTGACGCGGTCTACGTGCGCGTCAGCTTCTTGTAGGTGATGCGGTGGGGGCGGTCGGCCTCGTCGCCCAGCAGGGCGCGGCGATGCTCCTCATAGGCCTCGAAGTTGCCCTCGAACCAGGTCACCTGCGAGTCGCCCTCGAAGGCGAGGACGTGGGTGGCGATGCGGTCCAGGAACCAGCGGTCGTGGGAGATGACCACCGCGCAGCCTGCGAAGCTCAGCAGCGCCTCCTCCAGCGCGCGCAGGGTGTCGACGTCGAGGTCGTTGGTGGGCTCGTCGAGGAGCAGCAGGTTGCCGCCCTCGCGCAGGAGCTTGGCCAGGTGCAGGCGGTTGCGCTCGCCGCCGGAGAGCTTCCCGACCTTCTGCTGCTGGTCTGAGCCCTTGAAGTTGAAGCCGGCGGTGTACGCGCGCGAGTTCATCCAGCGGTCGCCGACCTTGATCTGGTCCATGCCGCCGGAGATCTCCTCCCACACGGTCTTGTCCGGGTCGAGCGCGTCGCGGGACTGGTCGACGTAGGCCATCTGGACGGTGTCGCCGATGCGCAGCGTCCCGGCGTCGGGCTGCTCCTGACCGGTGATCATGCGGAAGAGCGTCGTCTTGCCGGCGCCGTTGGGGCCGATGACGCCGACGATCCCGCCCGGGGGCAGCGAGAAGCTGAGGTCCTCGATGAGGAGGTTGTCGCCGAAGCCCTTGCGCAGGTGCTCGGCCTCGACCACGACGTTGCCCAGGTGCGTCGAGGTCGGGATGTGGATCTGGACCTCGTCGAGCTTGACGTTGCGCTCCTGGGCGACGAGCGCCTCGAAGTTCTGCAGGCGCGCCTTCTGCTTGGTCTGGCGGCCCTTGGGGTTCTGGCGGACCCACTCGAGCTCGGCGGCGATCGTGCGCTGGCGCGCCTTCTCGGTCTTCTCCTCCTGCTGCAGGCGCTTCTGCTTCTGCTCGAGCCAGCTGGAGTAGTTGCCCTCGTAGGGGATGCCGCGCGAGCGGTCGAGCTCGAGGATCCAGCCGGCGACGTTGTCGAGGAAGTAGCGATCGTGGGTGACGGCCACGACGGTGCCCTTGTAGTCGGCCAGGTGGCGCTCGAGCCAGGCGACCGACTCGGCGTCGAGGTGGTTGGTGGGCTCGTCGAGGAGGAGCAGGTCCGGAGTGCCGAGCAGCAGCCGGCAGAGCGCGACGCGGCGGCGCTCGCCGCCGGAGAGCGTGGTCACGTCGGCGTCGGCGGGCGGCAGGCGCAGCGCGTCCATCGCGTACTCGACGTTGGTGTCGAGGTTCCAGGCGTCGGCGGCGTCGATGCGCGCCTGGAGCGCGGCGAACTCGTCGGCGGTGTCGTCGGAGTAGTTGGCGGCCAGCTCGTTGAAGCGATCGAGCAGCGCGCGCGTCTCGGCCACGCCGTCCTCGACGTTGCCGCGCACGTCCTTGGCCTCGTCGAGATGCGGCTCCTGCTCGAGCAGGCCGACCGTCGCGCCGGGCGCGAGCTGCGCCTCGCCGCGGACGTCGGTCTCGACGCCGGCCATGATCCGCAGCACGGTCGACTTGCCCGCGCCGTTGTAGCCGAGCACGCCGATCTTCGCCCCGGGCAGGAAGGCGAGCGTGATGTCGTTGAGCACCGTCTTGTCGGGCGGGAAGACCTTCGACAGGCGGTACATCTGGAAGATGTACTGGTGGGCCATCGAGGCCTGAGGGTAGCCGCCGCGCCGCTACGCCCCCGGCCTCACCGGCACGGGCGCGCGCCGAGACCTGCGAGGGCACCGCGCAGCCGGTCCTCGCGTAGCTTGGCGGCGGCCAGCCCCACCGCCCCGTTCCCGGCCATGAAGGCGGCCAGGTTGCCGAGGTTGAACGCCTTGGCCACCTCGGCGAAGCCTGGCGTCACCGCATAGCTGAAGAGGCTCTCGTGCTGCGTCCTGATCCAGGTCGTGCTCGCGCAGGCCACGCGCTGGCCCACGGCGCCGCTGGCACGACGAAGGCCGGCGCGCCTGAGGCTCTGGCGGAGGCGATCGGGAATCGTGTTGTCGAACCCGGGGCCGAGGTGATCGTAGAAGTGCGCCATGCCGGCGGCCAGCGCACCGAAGTCCTCGGCGGTCGAGTTGGCCAGGCACGTCCTGCGGGCGAACGGTCCGAGCGGCCTGCCGACCGACGCCTCGATCTTGCGGCAATAGCGCTGGCGCTCCGCGGGAGCGCTCGCGAGGTCGACGACGTTCGTGGGCGACGACAGGAAGCTCCGGAAGACGTCGTAGATCCAGTCGCGTGCCCACCGGCTCCTGGCGCCGGAGGCGCGCGCGTAGTACGGGCGCATGGGACCGCAGGCCGGGCGGCCGTCCTTGGCCGCGGCGCACACGATGTTCAGCACCTGGTTGTAGTAGCCGCGCGAGTACAACCTGCGGGTGAGCGCATCGCCGAACGCGTTCTGGGCGTTGGTGACGAGCGGCGCCCAGTCGTAGCTCGGTTCCTTGACGGCGACGCGCAGGGTGTCCGAGCCCGTGCGCCTGCCGTCCGATGCCTGGAGGCGCAGACGGTAGGCGCCCGCCTCGCTGAAGCGGATCGTGGTCCGCAGGACGTTGGGCTTGCCGATCACCGCGACGCCGGGCCACGGATGGCTCGGCTCCTTCACGACCGACCACCTGTACTTGACCTTCTGGCACGTCGTCCCGGACACGCGCACACTGGGCGCCGGGCGCAGCGGAGTGCCCAGCGGGAGCGTGCTGGCGGCCCCGAGATCGACGGTCGGAGCCCGGTTCCCCGCCTTCGACTGGCAGGCCTTCCCCGACGTGGAGGGCGGGGCGATGGGCGCGCTCCCGGGACGGACGCGGTTGTCTGTGTTCCACTCGTAGAGACCCATGTAGCCGTTCTCGCCGTACACCGCCACGTCGTTGCCGAGCGTCTGGAAGTAGCAGCTCGCCGTGATGCTCCAGCTGATGGAGAAGGCCCCGGCCGCCGGCCCGGGCGGCATGTGGAACGTGTAGTTGACGGTGAACGGGGCGATGGCGCCGACATCGGTTCGCTCGAACGTGCGGGTCGGGTCGAGCGCGCCCTCACCGGGGATGGACACGCGCCAGTAGTAGGTCACGGGGCCGCCGCAGAGCCCGCGGTTGTCGCTGAACACCCAGCCCACGCCCTCGGAAAGCGCCCAGTTGATCTTGTCGCCGTCGTACACAGGCCCGGGCGGCGGGTTGACCGGCAGTTGCGCGCTGGCCGAACTTGCGACGCAAACGAGCAGGGCGACCGTGAGCAGGACAAGCGACGCCGAACGCACCGACGGAGCGTAGGACGCTCGCGAGCCCCGATTCCTCGACCAACGGCCAGGTCCGGCGAGGTGAGGCTACCCGCCCTTCGCCGCGGCGCGACGGGAGCTACGTTCTCCGGGTGTCCCAGGGTCTCGCGATTCGCCTGCGCGGCGTGGTCAAGCGCTACGGGGCGATCACCGCCGTCGGCGGCTTCGACCTCGACGTGCCGGAGGGCACGTGCGTCGGCCTGCTCGGGCCGAACGGCGCGGGCAAGACCACGACGATGAAGATGCTGACGGCGCAGGCGATCGCCGACGAGGGCGAGATCACCGTCCTCGGACACGTGCTGCCGGAGGACTCCAAGGCGGCGCGCGCCGAGTGCGGCGTGGTGCCCCAGCTCGACAACCTCGACGTCACGCTGACCGCTGAGCAGAACCTGCTCGTCTTCGCCCACCTCTACCGGATCGGACGCCACGAGCGGCGCGCCGCCATCGACTGGGCGCTCGACCTCGCCAACCTCACCGAGCGGCGCGCCACGCGGGTCGACAAGCTCTCGGGCGGCATGCGCCGGCGCCTGCTCATCGCCCGGGCGCTCGTGCACCGCCCGCGACTCCTGCTGCTCGACGAGCCGACCGTGGGGCTGGACCCGCAGGTGCGTCAGGAGCTGTGGGCGCTGATCGACGGCCTGCGCAGCGAAGGCACGTCGATCCTCATGTCCACGCACTACATCGAGGAGGCCCAGCGCCTGGCCGACACCGTCACGATCATGTCGCACGGCCGCGAGGTGGCGACCGGCCCGCCGGCGGCGCTGGTGGCCGAACACGCCGGGGCCCAGGCGGTCGAGGTCTACGGCCCGCCCGCCCGGCTCTCCGAGGTCGAGGCCGCGGCACGGGCCAGCGGCGCCCGAACGCGACGGACGGGCACGAGCATTTCGGTCCTCGGCGACGGCCACGGCCTGGAGGGCGAGCGCCGCCCGGCCAACCTCGAGGACGTGTTCGTCCTGCTCACGGGGGAGGAGATCGCATGATGGGCGGTCGTCTGGAGCGCTCGGCGCTGAGCGGCGTGCTCGTGCGCGAGATCGTCAACTTCTCGTCGTTCTGGAAGTCGAGCGCGTTCTCCTCGACCGTCCAGCCCACGATCTACCTGCTGGCCTTCGGCTTCGGCTTCGGGTCGATCGTGTCCAGGATCGGGGGCTACGACTACGTCGACTTCGTCGCCACGGGAACGGTGGCGACCGGCGTGCTCTTCGCGAGCGTCTTCCCGGCCATGTTCGGCACCTTCGTCAAGTACCAGTTCCAGCGCACCTACGACGCCATCCTGGCCGCGCCGGTCGACACCGAGGAGCTCGTCACCGCCGAGGCACTCTGGATCGCGGCGCGCGCCGGCGCCTTCGGCAGCGTTCCGCTCCTCGTCGGCATCGTCTTCGGGCTCGACCCGTCCTGGGGCATGCTCACCGTGCCGCTCGTCGGCTTCCTGGCCGGCTTCGGATGGGGCGCCTGCGGCATCATGATCGCCGGCCTGGTGAAGTCGATCGACGGCTTCAGCTACGTGAGCTCGGCGATCCTCACGCCGCTGTTCCTGGTGGCCGGCACCTTCTTCCCGCTTGACCAGCTGCCCCAATGGGCTCAGGTGCTGGGCAACTTCAACCCGCTCTTCCATTGCGTCCAGCTCGTCCGGCACGCGTCGTTCGGCTGGGAGGGCTGGGCCGACGTCGGCCACCTCGCCGTCCTCGTCGGCTTCGCGCTGGTCATGTGGCGCGCGGCGATCGTCTTCCTCGAGCGCCGGCTCATCGACTGACGGCCTGACTCCCCGCCGACGCGGCTCGGCGCTATCGTCGGTCGTTCATGCCCGCAGTGCTCGACATCGAGCAGGCTCTCCTCCTCCTGGAGCTCGAGCCGCCCTTCGACCCGCGCGATGTGCAGCTTGCGCGCCGGCGCCTGGCCAAGGTGTGGCATCCCGATCTGGCGCCGCCCGGGCGCCAGTTCGAGCACGAGCGCCACCTGAAGGCGATCAACGACGCGGCCGACCAGCTCATCTCGCTGGCCGAAGGGTCGCGCGGCGGGCGCGTGTCGAAGAACGCGGTCAAGGTCAGCGCCGCGGCGGCTCGCAAGGCGCGCGCCGAGGAGGGCCGCCGCGCCTACGAGGCCGAGCAGCGACGCCGCGAGCAGGAGGCCGACCGCGCCAAGCACGACCCGTTCGGCTCGCGCGTGCCCGACCACTCCGTCGTACACCGCTACGCCCGCTGCCTGACCTACCCCGAGTGGGGCGTGGGCTCGGTCACCGGCATCTACTTCACCGGCGACGGCGACGACGTCCAGCAGTGGGCGCGCGTGAAGTTCTCGCCCGGCGTGCGCACCGTCCCCGCCGGCTCGCTGCAGTTCGTCGACTTCTCCAAGCCCGATCCGGCCACCGAGCGGGTGCAGCGCTTCATGACCGCCGCGCAGCACGCGATGGCCGAGGGCGACTACCGCCTCGCCGCTCGGCGCCTGGTCTACGCGCGCGACGCCGAGCCGACCAACGACGCGGTCCTGCGGCTGATGACGCTGGCCTTCTGGCAGGCCGGCGACCTGCCCGCCGCCGGCCGCGCGGTACGCGACTGGGCGCGCGTCGACGGCGATCGCCCCGCAGCCCATCGCTTCGCGGCGCGCATCTACGAGGACATGGGCGCGATCGACCTCGCCGCCGAGGCGGCCGAGCGTGCCGCCGCGCGCGGCCCGCAGGACGCCGACGCGTGGGAGCGCCTCGGGCGGCTGCGCCTGCGCCTCATGGATCGCGCAGCGGCCATCGCCGCCCTTGACCGCGCGCGGCGCATCGCCCCGAGCGTCGACGGACTGCTCGACCTGGCGCTGGCCCACCACCTGGCCGGCGACCTCGGCGCCGAGGTCACGGCCACCGAGCAGGCGACGCACCTCGATCCCGCGTCGGCCGCCGCCTGGGCGCGCTACGCCCACGCGCTGGCGCGCACCGATCGCGTCTCCGATGGCATCGCCGCCGCCGAGCGCGCCCTGGACCTCGACCACGCCAACGGCGAGGTCGCCGATCTCCTCGAGCGCCTGCGCGCCGCCCAGCCGCGCGTCCTGCCGGCGGCGTGATCGCGTGGAGCTCTGATCCCGAGGCGCTCGGGCCGCCTCCGCCCGGCGTCGAGCTGGTCGACGAGCCCGGTCCCGAGGTGGAGTTCGCCATCCCGCGCTGGGACGACCCCGTCAAGCTGGAGGAGATCCCGGCGCTGCGCGTCGTCCAGGTGCTGTCCGCCGGGGTGGACTGGATCGTCGACCGCGTCCCGCAGGGCGTGACGCTGTGCAGCGCCCGCGGAGCACGCGATCGCGCGATGGCCGAGTGGGTGGTCGCGGCGATCCTGGCCGACGTCAAGCAGGCGCGCGCGTGCGCCATCCAGCAGGGCCGGCGAGAGTGGGCCTTCGTTCCGATCAAGGACATCGCCGGGCTGCGCGTGCTCGTGCTCGGCTTCGGGTCGATCGGGCGCGCGGTCCAGGAGCTGCTGGCGCCGTTTCAGTGCGAGGTCGCGGGCGTGGCACGGCGCGCGCGCGACGGCGTGCACGGCATGGACGAGCTGCCCGAGCTGCTGGGCGAGGCCGACGTCGTCGTCAACCTGCTGCCGCTGACCGACGAGACCCGCGGCTCGTTCGGCGAGCGTGAGCTGGGCCTCATGCGCCACGACGCGCTGTACGTCAACGCCGGGCGCGGCGCGACCACCGATACCGACGCGCTGGCGGCCGCGCTTCAGAGCGGGCGCATCCGGGCCGTCCTCGACGTCGTCGAGCCCGAGCCGCTGCCGCCCGAGCACCCGCTGTGGGCGGCGCCGAACGTCATGATCAGCCCGCACAGCGCGGGCGACACGCCGGCGGCCGAGCGCGCCGCCTGGGCGCTGGCCGCGAAGCAGCTGCGCCGCTATGCGGCGGGCGAAGAGCTGCGCAACGTGGTCAGCGACGGCTACTGAGCCGCCCGGCGGCTCAGCCCTCCAGCCGGTAGTCCAGGTCGGCCTCGATGTCGGCCACGTCCATCTGGGCCTTCTGCAGCTTGCCCGCGTAGTCCCAGTTCAGCGCCTGCCAGCGCGTGAACTGGTCGATGACCCACATGCCCGACTGGCGCGAGCCGTTGCCGGACTTGCCGTTGCCCCCGAACGGGAGGTGGGCCTCGGCGCCGCTGGTGGAGTTGTTGACGCTGACCATGCCGGCGCTGATGCGCTCGCGATAGCGGAACGCGTGCTTGGGGTCGGTCGTGTAGATCGACGCACTCAGGCCGTAGCCATGGCCGTTGGCGAGCGCCATGGCCTCGTCGAAGTCGCCGAACGGCGCCACGCCGACGAGCGGGCCGAACGTCTCGGTGTTGGCCAGGTCGTCGTCGGCGCGCACGCCGTCGACGATCGTCGGGTGCACGTACAGGCCGCGCTCGGGATCGCCGCCGACGAAGCCGTCGCGCGGGTTGGCGGCCGTGATCCGCCCCGTGCCGGTCGATCCGTGCACGCTGTGGTGGTCGCGCACGAGGCCGAGCCAGTCGTTCTCGAAGCGCTCGAGGAAGCGCTCATGGATCATCGGCCCGTAGAGGACGTCCTGGGAGGGGTCGCCGATCGCCGCGCCCTCGACCGCTTTGCGGAAGCGGGTCATGAACTCGTCGTGGACGCGCTCGTCGACGATGACCGTGCCCAGCGAGGTGCAGCGCTGCCCGGCGGTCCCGAAGCCGCTGAACAAGGCGCCCTCGACGGCGAGGTCGAGGTCGGCGTCGGCCATGACCACGAGCGGGTTCTTGCCGCCCAGCTCCAGGCACGGCGACTGCAGATGGCGCCCGCACAGCTCGCCGATGCGCGTGCCCACCGCGCTCGACCCCGTGAAGCCGACCTTGTCGACGAGGTCGGCGTCGAGCGCGCGCTCCAGGCCTTCGAAGGTCGACGGCCCGTCGGCCAGCACGAGGTTGAACACGCCGTCGGGCAGGCCGGCGTGCAGGAAGAGCTGGGCCAGCGCCTCGCTGGTCGCGGGCGCGTACTCGGCCGGCTTCCACACCACCGCGTTGCCGCACAGCAGCGCCGGGACGAGGTACCAGGCGGGAACGGCGACCGGGAAGTTGCCCGCGGTGACGATCGCGGCCACGCCGACCGGGACGCGAAAGGTGAAGAGCTGCTTGTCGGGCATCTCCGAGGGCACGGTCTGGCCGTAGAGCCGGCGGCCCTCGCCGAGGAAGAAGTTGGCGGTGTCGACGATCTCCTGCACCTCGCCGAGCGACTCGCCGTACGGCTTGCCGATCTCGCGCGTGACCAGCCGCGCCAGCGCCTCCTTGTTGTCCTCGACCAGGCGCCCGACCTGCTGGATCGCCCGTCCGCGCACCGGCGCGGGGACTGCCGCCCACTCGCGCTGCGCGGCGCGTGCGGCCTCGCAGGCGGCGACGAAGGTCGAGGCGTCGCCCAGCAGCACGTCGGCGACGGCCTCGTCGGTGTTCGCGGGGTTGGTGGAGGTGTCGCGCCCCCCGGGCGCGTCGGTGGCCGGGCGGCCGGCGATGATCGAGGAGACGGTGCGGGGCATAGAAGGAACCTAGCGTGCGCGCCGCGACAGCTAGCCTCCCCGCGATGTCCAGCGACCGCTCGCTCGTCGTCGTCGGCGCCGGCGTCTTCGGGGCCGCGCTGGCGCGCCAGTGTGCTCGGGCCGGGTGGGACGTGGTGCTCGTGGAGCGCGTCGCGCCCGGCCACGTGCGCGCCGGCTCGGGCGACGAGTCGCGGCTCATCCGCTGCTGCCACGGGCCCGACCTGTGGCACACGCGGTCGGCGCGCCGCGCCTGGGCGCTGTGGCACGAGATCGACCCGACCCTCGTCGTCGCGGCGGGCGTCGCCTGGCTGGCGCGCCGCGACGACGGCTGGGAGGCCGCCGGCGAGGCCGTGCTGCGCGCCGAGGGGATTCCGTGCGAGCGCGTCGACGCGCGCGACCTGTTCCCGAGCGTGGCGACCGACGACGTCCGCTTCGCGCTGCTCGAGCCCGAGGCCGGGATCCTGCGCGCTCGCGAGGCGGTGAAGGTGCTCGCCGCGCAGGCGGTCGACGCCGGCGCCGAGCTCGTCCTGGCCGGCGCGCGCCCGGAAGGCACGGCGGTGCGGCTCGACGACGGCCGGCTCCTGGAGGCCGATCGCGTGGTGTGGGCGTGCGGCGCCTGGCTGCCCGGGCTCTTCCCCGGTCTGCTCGCGCTGCGCGTCACCCACCAGGACGTCTTCTACTTCGGCGCCTCCGCCGCCTGGCGGACGCCGGGCGTCCCCGGCTGGGTCGACTACGACGCCGCCGCCTACGGCCTGGGCGACCTCGACG
Organism: Solirubrobacteraceae bacterium; assembly: GCA_036379935.1. Lineage (GTDB taxonomy): Bacteria > Actinomycetota > Thermoleophilia > Solirubrobacterales > Solirubrobacteraceae > JAOPZW01. The sequence continues at coordinate 23,969 of DASVFT010000153.1, forward strand.
GGCGCGGCGTGAAGGTCTCGCCCGACGTCGAGGGGCCGCTGTGCGATCCGGACACGCTCGAGCGCGTCGCCCTGCCCGAGCACGAGCGCCTGGCCCGCGCCTACCTGGCGCACCGCTTCCCGGACCTGGCCCGGGCGCCGCTCGTCGGCCACCGCGCGTGCCAGTACGAGATCACGCCCGACACGCACTTCGTCGTCGCCCCGCACCCCGAGCACGACGGACGCGTGTGGCTCATGGGCGGCAGCTCCGGCCACGGCTTCAAGCACGGCCCCGCGCTGGCCGAGCGCATGGAGGGCTGGCTCACGGGCGCCGACCCGCCCGAGCCGCGCTTCGCGCTGGGCGAGCGCCACGTCGACATCGGGCTGCGCACCGCCGGCCTGCGTCGTCCAGATAGCGCCGACGCGCCAACTACGACCCGGGGCTAAAGCCCGAGGGGTCATCTGCCGACAACGGTCCTGCGGCCCCGGAACGGATGACGGGGCCGGCTCTAGTTAATGGGTGTGGGGACCCGCAGCCGCGCCATCCCCGGCGTCGAGAGCACCCGTCCGTCGGCCAGGATCGTCAGCGCGTCGTAGTCGCGCAGGTCCGCCGTCCAGGCCGGCCCTTCGAGGCCCATCGCGAAGGCGGCCGTCGCGTAGGCGTCGGCCGTGCCCAGGTCCGCTCCCACCACCGTGACCGAGAGCACGCCTTCGGGTGGGCGTCCCGTGCGCGGGTCGACGACGTGCGCGCCGCGCTCGTAGGCGCCCGACGTCGCCACGGCGAGGTCGCGGGCGCTCAGCACGGCGGCCACGCGGTCGCGCTCGCGCGGGTGCTGGATGCCGATCCGCCACGGGTGCCCGGGAGCGCGCTCGCCCCGGACGCGGACGTCGCCGCCGGCATGGAGGCACAGGTTGCGCGCCCCGGCCTCGACGAGCATCGCCGCCGCCGTCTCGACCGCCCAGCCCTTCACGAAGCCCGAGGGGTCGATGTCGCCGCGGGCGCGGACGTCGAAGCGGCCGCGCGTCTGGTCGCGCAGGCGCTCACAGCGCTCGAGCACCGCGCGGACCTCGGTCGCGGCCTCCTCCAACGCCAGCGTGCCCGCGTTCAGACGGCTGATCTGGCTGTCGGCGCGGTAGGTGCTGAACGTCGCGTCGACCCAGCGCAGCCAGTCGAACGCGCGGTCGAGCGCGCCCGGGTCGATCCCCGCGTCGCGGACGTCGATCCCCACGGGGATCCCCATCACCTCCTCGACGCGGTGCTGCCCGATGACCGCGAGCTCAGCCACGCGCCTGGTCGATCGCGGCCTGGAGCGACCGCCGGTAGCTCTCGCTCGTGTACGTCGCCCCGCTGACGACGTCGATCTTCGCGCTGCCGGCCTTCAGCGCCTCCTCGCGCAGGATGGGCTCCGCGCGCGCGTTGATGGCTTGCGTGCGCGCGCCGTTGCCGGTGAGCTCGACGGTCTCCACGCGCGTCAACTCGTTGCCCGTGAGCGTCACGCGGACCGAGATGATCGAGAACGGCGTCGTCACGGTGTGCGTCCCCGTCCGCGTGGGCCCCTTCGACGTGGGCCGCTTGCTGCTGACGCGCCGCTCGGGGGCGGCGATCGGAGGCGGCGACGGTCGCGCCGCCTTCTCGGGCACGGCCAGGGCGGGCGGGCGCGCGCGGACGTTGGCCAGCAGCGCGACGACCGCGGCCGTGGCCACCGCGGCCGGCACGGCGCGCCGCGCGAGCGCGCGGGCCCTCACCACGTCCCCTCGCTGATGATCTGCCCCGACGAGACGCCGGCGCCACGCAGGCTCGCGCGCATCGCGAGCGTCATGCTCGGCGGGCCACAGAGGTAGACGTCGCGGCTGGCGATGTCGGGCACCAGCGCGCGCAGGTGCTCCGGCGACAGCACCCCGTCGCCGCGGCGGTCGCCCAGGACGTAGTGCAGATCGGCGCCGCGCCGCTGCGAGAGCTCCTCGAGCTCGGTGCGAAACAGCACCTCGTCCTCGCTCGCCGCCCGGTAGATGACGGCGATGGTGCCGGGCTCGCCCGGGGTGTCCTCCAGCAGGGCGCGGATCGGCGCGATGCCCATGCCGCCGGCGATGAGCGCCACGCGCGGGCGCCGCCGCGCGGCGCTGGTGAAGCCGCCGCACGGGCCCTCGACGATCACCCGCGTCCCCGGCCGAAGTGACGCGAGCCGGGCGGTGTAGTCGCCGAGCTCCTTGACCGTGATGCGCAGTCGCCGACCGTCGGGCGCGGCCGAGAGCGAGAACGGATGGGTCTCCCACCAGTGCCCGCGCGCGAGGAAGCGCCAGTGCAGGAACTGGCCCGACAGCACCGGCAGGCGATGCAGGCGCTGTCCCCCGATCTCCAGCGAGACGACACCCGGCGCCTCGGGGATCACGCGCTCGATCCGCAGGCCGTGGCGTAGCGATCGCACGACCGGCAGGACGAGCCGGAAGGCGACGAGCGCGGCGACCGTCGCCCCGTAGAGCGCCCACCAGTAGGCGCGCGCCACGGGCTGGCGCAGGAACTCGTGACCCGTCGCGAGCTGATGGCTGAAGGCCAGCGCGACCGCGACGTAGGCGGTGACGTGGACCGCGTGCCAGAAGCGGTAGGAGAGCCGTCGGCGCACGATCGCGACCGACGTCACCACCACGGCCACGAGCAGCCCCAGCGCGATCGTCGCCAGCAGCACTCCCGAGTAGCCCGTGAGCAGATCGCTCGTCTCGCGCGTCAGAGAGACCCGGTCGGTCAGCGCGTAGCCACCCGTGACGAGCACGGCGTGCGCGACGAGCAGCGCGAGGCACGCGGTCCCGTTGCGCCGGTGCCACACCGCGATGCGCTCCAGGCCGATGACGTCGAGCACCGGGATGCGCGCCAGCAGCAGCAGCTGCACGAGCGCGAGCAACGCGCCGAGCAGCCCGGTGACGCGGCCCAGGCTCGTGAGCAGCGACGCCATGTCGTGCACCTCGCGCACCCCGCCCTGGCGCCACCACAGCCCCACCACCGCGACCGCGTTGGCCACCACGAGCACGAGGACGTCCCACCCCGTGACCCGCCGCTGTGGCCTCGGGATCGTCATGTGGCCTGCGAGCGCGATGCGCATGGAATACCGGGTCCCGTCAGGCTTCGCGCCCCCGACGCTTGGGCAACGGCACGTCGAGGACGTGTGCCCGTCTCATGTAGCGGTCGAACTGCGGCACGGTGAAAGCTGCGTAGCCGTGCGACGGCGTGTAGAGGAGCCCCTTCTCGATGAGCCTTGAGCGCGTGGGTCCGAGCTGTTCCGATGTCCGATGCATGAGCTTCGCGACGTCTTTGGCGGCCTGCGGTTCTGCGCCGAGCTCCGCCATTGCGCGCATGTACTGGAGCTCCAGCTCGGTCACGCGGTCGGTGCGCACGCGGAAGAAGCTCGAGTCGAGCTTCGCCTCCACCGCTTCGCGCGCGTCTTCTACGTCCTGTCGCGTAACCGGCGACTGCTCTGCACGGTCCCACACCAGCTTGCCGTACTCCTGGAGGAAGTAGGGGTACCCCTGCGTGTACTCGAGGATCGCGTCGACCGCGTCGGTTTCGTAGGCCACTCCCAAAGGCTCGGCTGGCTTGACCAGTGCCTCGCGGGCCTCGTCGTCGCTCAATCTCCCGATCGTGGGGAACGCGAACAACCGCTCGGCGTATGACTTCGCTTCGCCGGCAAGGCGTGGGAGCTGCGGAAGCCCCGCGCCCACCAGGGTGATCGGGAGTTGGCGTTGCACCGTCTTGTGCAGCGCCGCGATCAACGCCTCGAGCTCCTCGGTCGACAGGAACTGCACCTCGTCGAACAGGAAGACCACGCCCTTTCCCTGCTCCTGGGCTGCCTCCCCAAGACCGATCAGGACGTCGGTCAGGTCCTCGCCGAGGCTTCCGCTGTCGGCGAAGCCCTCGGCGGCGTCGACCTCCAGGCCGAAGGTCAGATCACCTTGCGGCAAAACGGTCGTTTGGAATGACTTGAGGACCGCCGCCGCGCGCTTTCCGCGATCACGCCACCGCGCGCGGGGGGCAACTTGGAGCAAGGCTCGCCGGACCAGCTGTGCCATGCGCACCCCAAACCCCACGTGCTTCGTGATCTCGGCGTCCACGGTCGTCCAATCCCGGCGTCGCGCGCGCTCCTCCAACGCGCCGAGCAGGACGGTCTTCCCAACGCCGCGTAGCCCGGTGATCAGCATCGACTGATCCGTCCGGCCTCGTCGCAGCCTGTCGAGCAGGACCTCGAACGACTCGAGCTGGGCGTCGCGTCCGACCAACGCCGGGGGGCGAGCTCCAGCGTTCGGCGTGTAGGGATTGTCGTGCGGCCTCATCGGTCTTGCCGGTCTTAGCAATCTTTATCAAGAACTGTAAAGACATTTCCAGACGTGGAAAAGCGTGGGAAGCTCGAAAAGCTCGCGGTCCGCGTTCCGGCGTCCGCCGGGCTCCCTAGCGTTGTCGACGATGCGCTTGATCGTCGCCCGCTGCGAAGTGCGCTACTCCGGTCGCCTGTCGGCCGTCCTGCCCGAGGCGTTGCGGCTGATCATGGTCAAGAGCGACGGGTCGGTGATGGTCCATGCCGATCACGGCGGGTACAAGCCCAGCAATTGGATGACGCCGCCGACCGTCATCGAGGAGGAGGCCGACCGGCTCGTCGTGCGCAAGCGGGCCGGGAGCACCGAGGATCGGCTCGACATCCGCATCGCGGAGGTCCTGTCGGACGTGACCCATGACATGGGCGAGGCGGCGGCGCTGGAGAAGGACGGGGTCGAGTCCGACCTCCAGGAGGCGCTGGCCGCCGTCCCGGCGTGGTGCGGCGAGGGCTTCAGGCTCGTGCGACGCGAGTGGCCGACCGACATCGGGCCCGTCGATCTGATGTGCCGGGACGGCGAGGACGAGTGGGTGGCGGTCGAGATCAAGCGCGTGGGCACGATCGACGCGGTGGAGCAGCTCACCCGCTACCTCGAGCGCATCCGGCTCGATCCCGCGATGGCGGGCTGCCGCGGGGTGCTGGTGGCCCAGATGGTCAAGCCGCAGGCGCGGGTGCTGGCCGAGGCCCGCGGCCTGGCGTGGGTCGAGGTCGATCTGGCCGTGCTGCGCGGCGAGCGCGAGCCCGACCTGACGCTCTTCGCGGCCTAGTAGCCGCCCCGTGTCGATTCCGGCACCGCTCGCTCGACGCATTGAGTAGAACCCCTATCGAAGGAGGGACGACTCGATGCGAGTGATGGTCCTGATCAAGGCGAACGACGAGAGCGAGGCTGGGATCATGCCCAGCGAGCAGCTCCTCAGCGACATGCTGGCCTTCAACGAGGAGCTCGTGAAGGCGGGGGTGATGCTCGCCGGCGACGGCCTTCACCCGAGCTCCAGGGGCGCTCGGGTCGAGTTCTCCGGCAGCGAGCGCAAGGTGATCAACGGCCCGTTCGCCGAGACGAAGGAGCTGCTCGCCGGCTACTGGCTGTGGGAGGTGGGGTCGCTCGACGAGGCGATCGAGTGGGTCAAGCGCATCCCCGGCGACCCCAACGGTCCCGATGGCGTGGTCGAGATCCGGCCGGTGTTCGAGCCCGACGACTTCGGCGACGAGTTCACGCCGGAGCTGCGCGAGAAGGAGGCGAGCCTCCGCGCGCAGACCGAGGGGGCGTAACGCGACGCACGTGACCGACGTCGAGCGCACGATCGAGGCCGTCTGGCGGATCGAGTCGGCGCGGCTGATCGCCGGGCTGGCGCGGATCGTGCGCGACGTCGGCGTCGCCGAGGATCTGGCCCAGGAGGCGCTCGTCGCGGCGCTCGAGCAGTGGCCGGCGTCGGGCGTCCCGGACACTCCGGGCGCCTGGCTGATGGGCACCGCGAAGCACCGGGCGATCGACCGCCTTCGGCGCGCGGAGGTCCATGAGCGCAAGACGCGCGAGCTCGGCCGCGAGCTCGCGCTGCGTGGTGGCGCCGACGACCGCGACCTCGCCGCCGAGCTCGACGACCCGTTCGACGACGATCTGCTGCGCCTCATCTTCACGACCTGCCACCCGGTGCTGTCGACCGACGCGCGCGTCGCCCTGACGCTGCGCCTGCTCGGCGGGCTGACGACCGCCGAGATCGCGCGCGCCTACCTCGTCTCCGAGTCGACGGTCGCCCAACGCATCGTGCGCGCCAAGCGCACGTTGTCGGCGGCGCGCGTCCCGTTCGAGGTCCCCGACCGCGCGGAGCTCGGCGACCGCCTCGCCTCCGTTCTCGAGGCGATCTACCTGATCTTCAACGAGGGCTACGCGCCCACCGCCGGCGACGACGCGATCCGCCCGGACCTGCTCGCCGAGGCGCTCCGGCTCGGGCGCATCCTGGCCGAGCTGCTGCCCTCGGAGCCCGAGGTGCACGGGCTGCTGGCCTTGATGGAGCTCCATGCGTCGCGCTCGCGGGCCCGCACGCGCCCGTCGGGGGAGCCCGTCCTGCTGCTCGACCAGGACCGCGGGCGCTGGGACTGGCTGCTCGTTCGCCGCGGCCTCGCCGCGCTCGAGCGCGCGCAGCGCAGCGGGGAAGCGCTGGGCCCGTACACGCTCCAGGCCGCCATCTCCGCCTGCCACGCGCGCGCCCGCGTCGCCTCCGACACCGACTGGGGGCGCATCGTCGCGCTCTACGACGCGCTCGTCCAGCTGATGCCGTCCCCGGTCATCGAGCTCAACCGCGCCGTCGCCGTCGGGATGGCGTTCGGCCCCCAGGCGGGGCTCGAGCTCGTCGACGCGCTCGAGTCCGAGCCCGCCCTGCGCGACTACCACCTGCTCCCGACCGTGCGCGGCGACCTGCTCTCGAAGCTCGGGCGCCGCGACGAGGCGCGGACGGAGTTCGAACGCGCGGCCTCGCTCGCGACCAACTCGCGCGAGCGCGCGGTGCTGCTCGGGCGGATCACGGAGTGCTCGCCGCGCAACGGTCGCTGAGCCGGGAGAGCGCGGGCGACTTCTGAGCCCGGGAGAGCGCGGGCGACTTATATCGTCCGGCCATGCCCGACGAGCCCGTCCTGACCGAGCGCCGCGACGGCGTGCTGCTCATCACGCTCAACCGCCCGGAGGTGCGCAACGCGGTGAACGCCGCCCTGGCCGAGGGCCTGGCCGGCGCTCTGGACACCCTCGACGCGGAGTCGGACCTGCGCGCCGGCGTGCTGACCGGCGCCGGCAAGGGCTTCTCCGCCGGGATGGACCTCAAGGCCTTCGTCGCCGGCGAGCGCCCGTGGGTCGGCGATCGCGGCTTCGCGGGCATCGTGCAGCGCGCGGCGCGCAAGCCGCTCGTCGCCGCGATCGAGGGCTTCGCTGTGGCCGGGGGCCTGGAGATCGCGCTGTCGTGCGATCTCATCGTGGCGGCGCGCGGCGCCCGGCTCGGCGTCCCGGAGGTCAAGCGCTCGCTGGTGGCGGCGGCGGGAGCGCTGCGGCGCCTGCCCCAGCGCCTGCCCTACGGCGTGGCCATGGAGCTCGCGCTCACCGGCGAGCCGCTCGAGGCCGAGCGCGCGTACGAGCTGGGCCTGGTCAACCGCCTGGCCGAGCCCGGAGGCGCCGTCGAGGCCGCGCTCGAGCTCGCCGGCGCCATCGCCAGGAACGGCCCGCTGGCCGTGGACGCCACCAAGGCCACGCTCCAGCGGCAGTTCGACTGGGGCGAGGAGGAGTTCTGGCAGCGTCAGGACGAGCTCGCCGACCCGGTGATGCGCTCCGAGGACGCCCGCGAGGGCGCGATCGCCTTCGCCGAGAAGCGCGAGCCGGTGTGGCAGGGGCGCTGAGCCGCGAACGGCCGAGCGCTGAGCCGCCAACGGCCTGGGCGCTAAGCCGCGAACGGCCTGGGCGCTGAGGCCCGTGCGCGCCCGGGGCGCCGACCTAACCTAAGCGCCATGTCCGCCACGGCGGCCGCGCTCCCGGCCCCGGCGACGCGCTCGCGTCGCGAGCTCACCTCCGTCTTCGCGGCCCTCATGCTGGCCGTCCTGCTGGCCTCGCTGGACGGCACGATCGTCTCCACGGCCCTGCCGACGATCACGGCCGAGCTCGGCGGCCTCAATCAGCTGTCGTGGGTGGTCACCGGCTACCTGCTGGCGTCGACGATCTCGACCCCCCTCTACGGCAAGCTCGGCGACCTCTACGGGCGCAAGCGCCTCTTCCAGGGATCGATCCTCGTCTTCCTCGCCGGCTCGGCCCTGTGCGGCCTCAGCCAGAACATGGCCGAGCTCATCGCCTTCCGCACGCTGCAGGGCTTCGGCGGCGGCGGGCTCGTCGTGCTCGCGCAGGCGATCATCGGCGACATCGTCTCCCCGCGCGACCGCGGCCGCTATCAGGGCGTCTTCGGCGGCGTCTTCGGCCTCAGCAGCGTCGCCGGCCCGCTCATCGGCGGCTTCCTCGTCGACAACGCCTCGTGGCGCTGGATCTTCTACGTCAACCTCCCGATCGGGCTCCTGGCCGTGGCCGTCATCGCCGTGGCCCTGGACCTGCCCACGCAGCGACGCGACGTGCGCATCGACGTCGCCGGCACCATGCTGCTCAGCCTCGGCGCGGGCGCCTTCGTGCTGGCCACCAGCCTGGGCGGCCACACCTACCCGTGGGGATCCTGGGAGATCGTCGGCCTGGGCGTCGTCTCGGTGCTCGCCACCGCCGCCCTCATCGGCGTCGAGCGCCGGGCGCCCGAGCCGGTGCTGCCGCTGCGCCTGTTCTCGAGCCGGGTCTTCGCCGTGGCCAGCGCGATGGGCTTCATCGTCGGGACGGCGCTCTTCGGCGCCACCACCTACCTGCCGCTCTTCATGCAGGTGGTCAACGGCGCCTCGCCCACCTCCTCCGGCCTGCAGCTGCTGCCGCTCATGCTCGGCCTGGTCACCACGTCGATCGCCAGTGGCCAGATCATCGCCCGCTGGGGGCGCTACCGACCCTTCCCGATCGCGGGCACGGCGATCCTGACCGTGGGCTTCCTTCTGCTGTCGACCATGGGACCGGGGACGTCGACGCTCTCGCGTTCGCTCTTCATGGCCGTGGTCGGACTGGGACTGGGCATGGTCATGCAGGTGCTGGTGCTGGCGGTCCAGAACGACGCCGACTACCGCGACCTGGGCGTGGCCACCGCGGGCGCGACCTTCTTCCGCTCGATCGGCGGTTGCTTCGGCGTGGCCATCTGCGGAGCGATCTTCACCAACCGCCTCGCTCACGAGCTCTCCTCGCTCCCCGGGCTGCCCGCGGGACTCGGATCGGGGCGCGCGACCGCGGGGAGCGTGGCCGCCCTGCCACCCGGCCTGAGGAGCGCCTTCGTCGACGCCTACGCCGACGCGCTCTCGACCGTCTTCCTCGCCTGCGCGCCGATCGCGGCGCTGGCCTTCGTGCTGGCGTGGCTGCTGCCCGAGAAGCAGCTGCGCCACACGGTCGCGGCCACGGGCGTCGGCGAGGCCTTCGCGGCGCCCAAGCATCCGGACCCGCTGGGCGAGATCGAGCGCGCCCTCTCCACGCTTTCCCGGCGCGACAGTCGCGAGCGCATCCTCGAGCAGCTGTGCGAGCGAGCCGGCGTCGAGCTCAGCCCACGACAGTGCTGGGTGCTGGCGCGCGTCGGCGAGCGCGAGCCCACCGACGCCTTCGCCATCGCCGACGCGCACGGCGTCGACCCGGGACGCGTCGCGGCGCGCCTCGCCGAGCTGCGCGAGCTCGGCTACGTCGAGGGTCCGTCGGACGCCATCGTCCTCACCGAGGCCGGGCGCGATGCCCTCGCGCGCCTGATCGCGGCCCGCCGCGAGCGCCTGGCCGAGCTGCTCGAAGGGTGGTCGCCCGAGAGCGAGGCGGATCTCGCCGCCCTGCTCGCTCGGATGGCGCGCGAGGTGGTCGCGGACCATCCCGACGGCGCGCCGCGAGGGCGCGAGCCGGCGGGCGCCGCGGCCTGACCAGCCGACGTGCGGAGCTGCGCCCGTGCGCTACGGCTCGCGCCGCGACTGGCCCTCGACGGTGGCCAGCAGCGAGCGCGGTCCGCCGCGGTCGCGGTGCTCGCAGAGGTAGATGCCCTGCCACGTGCCCAGGGCCAGCGCGCCGCGCGAGACCGGCAGCGACAGCGAGGGGCCGAGCAGCGAGGTCTTGATGTGGGCGGGCATGTCGTCGGGGCCTTCGAGGCTGTGCTCCCACTCGAAGCGCTCGGGCACGGCGTGGTCGAACCATCGGCGGAAGTCGTGCCGGACGTCGGGCGAGGCGTTCTCGTTGATGGTCAGCGACGCCGACGTGTGGCGGATGAAGAGGTGGCAGAGGCCGACGTCGAGCTCGGCCAGCTCCGGCAGTGCGTCCTGCACCTCGCGGGTGACGAGGTGAAAGCCACGCGGCCGGGCCTCGAGCGTGATCTCGCGCTGGAGCCACATCAGGGCGGCAATCGTGCCACGGACATGTCGACGCGGTCGGCCTGGGTGTCGCGGAAGGGCACGCCTTCGGCCTCCAGCAGGGCGCGCTGGCGCTGGCCCTTGGCCAGCGAGCCGTCGGCGCGCACGACGCGGTGCCATGGCACCGTCGGGTCGTGGCAGGCGGACAGGACGGCCCCGGCGTGGCGCGGCGCTCCGGGAGACACGTCGCCGTAGGCGCGCACGAAGCCGGGGGGGATGGCGCGTATACGCTCGAGGATCGCGTCGGGGTCGATCAGGGGTCCGACGATAGGGTCTGCGGCCATGATTCGGCGTGGGACCTACTCGATCGTCGCACGGGACCCCGTGACGGGCGAGCTCGGGGTCGCCGTGCAGTCGCACTGGTTCGCCGTCGGGCCGATGGTGCCATGGGTGCGGTCCGGCGTGGGCGCGGTGGCCACGCAGTCGATCGCCGAGCCGGCCTACGGCCCGCGGGCCCTGGACCGGCTGGCCGCCGGCGACGGCGCTGGCGCGGCGCTCGACGCGCTGGCCAGCGACGACGGGCTGTCCCGCTTCCGCCAGGTGGCGGTCGTCGACGCGAACGGCGCGGTGGCAGCGCACACGGGGGAGGCCTGCATCGCCCACGCCGGACACGTGACGGGCGACCAGTTCAGCGTCCAGGCCAACATGATGGCCTCGCCGGAGGTGTGGCCCGCGATGGCGGCGGCCTTCGAGGGCACGACCGGTCCGCTCGCCCGGCGGCTGCTGGCGGCCCTGCTCGCGGCCGAGGCCGCCGGCGGCGACGCGCGCGGGCGCCAGTCCTCGGCGCTCGTGGTCGCGCCCGCCGACGGCGAGGCGTGGCGCCACGCCGTCGACGTGCGCGTCGACGACCACCCCGAGCCGCTGGCCGAGCTCGAACGCCTGCTCGACCTCTCCGACGCCTACGCGATGGCCAGCGAGGCCGACGAGCTCGTCGGCCAAGGGCGGCACGAGGAGGCGGGCGAGCGCTACCGGCGCGCCAGCGCGCTCGTCCCCGATAACCACGAGCTGCTGTTCTGGGCCGGCCTCGCCACGGCGCGCGCGGGGGACCTGGCCGGCGGCGTCGCGCAGGTGCGCGAGGCCATCCGGCTCCAGCCGGGGTGGGAGGAGCTGCTCGGTCGGCTGGCACCGGAGATCGCGCCCGCAGCGCCCGCCGTGCTCAGCGCCCTGGACGGGAAGCCCCGCTAGCCGAAGCGGTCGCCGTTCTGGCGGCCGTCCCCGGGCGGGAGTCGCCCTGTCCGGGTGGGCATCGCCGCCGCCGGGCGGGCATCGCCGTCTCCGGGCGGGAGTCGGCCTCTCCGGGCGGGCATCGCCGTCTTCGGGCGGGCATCGCCGTCTCCGGGTGGGCATCGCCGTCCCGGCTGGCTGGGCCGCTGTCGGCGGGCATCTCTATCGCCGCGCTCGGGTCCTGCTCTGCCGCGCTCGGGTCGCGCTCCGCCGCGCTTGGGTCCGCGCCAGCGGGCTGGCGCTCTCCGCTCGGCCTCGGTGGTCGCGATGGGCACTGAGGGAGGGAGGGCGGGGGGTTGGTGCAGAGCGTGGGTGTTTCGCAGCATGTTGGCGGGCTCATGGCCGAACTGCGGCGGATCGGCGTCGGTTTCCGGGGCTAAACCGGCGCAGTTCGCGAACGGCGCGCGTCTGGCACTGACGCCGGAGAACACACGCGCGCTCGCACCACCGCAACCCTCACGGCTCCCCTCGGCGGGCATCTCCATCGCCGGCGGGCGTCTGTAACTGGGGCCGGGGCCTAGTAGACTGTTGTATGTGCAACCATTTCTTGCTAAGTTGTTGCACACACAACATCGAACCTAGGAGCCTGTACCCGATGAGCACCACCGCCCCCGCCACGCTGAGTGGCACCTGGATCGCCGACCCCGTGCACTCCACGGCGTCCTTCGCGATCAAGCACATGATCGTCTCGACGTTCCGCGCCAGCTTCGGCGAGGTCGATGGACGACTCGAGGTCGACGGCGATGACATCCGCCTGACCGGCCGCGTCGCCGCCTCGTCGATCGACGTCGAGCAGCCGGACTTCCGCAACCACCTGCTCTCGGCCGAGTTCTTCGACGTCGAGAGGACCCCGGACATCACCTTCGTCTCCACGGCCGTGCGCCGCGGTGAGGGCGATGCCATCGAGGTCGACGGCGACCTGACCGTCAGGGGCGTGACCCGCCCGGTCAGCGCCACCGGCATCCTCATCGGCCCGGCGGTCTCGTTCGGCGACGCCGAGGTGGTCGGCATCGAGCTGCAGACCACGGTCGACAAGAACGACTTCGAGCTGAACTGGAACGCGCCGCTGCCCAAGGGTGGCTTCGCGGTCTCCGACGAGGTGACGCTCAACGTCCACCTCGAGCTACGTCGCGAGGAGGCGTAGTCGCGATGCGGATTCTCGGGATCTCCGGGAGCCTGAGGCGCGACTCGCACAACACGGCGCTCCTGCGGGCGGCAGCCGAGCTGCTGCCGCCCGGCGTCGAGCTCGAGCTGTTCGATGGCCTCAAGGCCGTCCCGCCCTACGACGAGGACGACGACGTCCCCGGGCGTCAGCGCCCCGCGGTCGACGCCCTCAAGGAGGCGATCGCGCGCGCCGACGCCGTCCTGATCTCCACTCCGGAGTACAACCACTCGATCCCGGGCGTGCTCAAGAACGCCCTGGATTGGGCCTCGCGCCCGGTGGCCGACAACGTCCTGCGCGGCAAGCCGGCGGCCGTCATCGGGGCCAGCACCGGCCTGTTCGGCGCCGTCTGGGCCCAGGCGGAGGTCCGCAAGGTCCTGGCCGCCATCGGGGCCCAGGTCGTCGATCGCGAGCTGCCGGTCATGCAGGCGCACGCGCAGTTCGACGAGTACGGCAACCTCCACGAGGAGGACCTGCGCGCCCAGCTGGCCGAGCACGTCGAGGCCCTCGTGGCCGCCGTGCCCGAGCGGGTGCCCGCCGCCGCCTAGAACACGACGGTGCGGTTCTCGTGGACCAGGACCCGGTCCTCGAGATGCAGTGCCACCGCCCGGGCGAGCACGGTGCGCTCCACGTCGCGCCCGATGCGCACGAGCGCCTCGACGCCCTCGCGGTGGGTCACGCGGGTCACGCCCTGCTCGATGATCGGGCCGGCGTCGAGTTCCTCGGTGACGTAGTGCGCCGTGGCCCCGATGACCTTCACGCCGCGCTCCTGGGCGCGGCGGTAGGGGTCCGCGCCCGCGAAGGCGGGCAGGAACGAGTGGTGGATGTTGATCACCGGGGCGCCGACCCGCTGGAGGAAGTCGCCGCTGAGGATCTGCATGTAGCGGGCCAGGACGACGAGATCGAACTCGCCGTCCAGGAGCTCGAGCATGCGCTCCTCGGCGGCCGGCTTCTCGCCCTTGGCGACGGGCACGTGCTCGTACCGGACGCCGAAGGCGCCGACGTCGTCGGCGTGATCGGGATGGTTGGAGATCACGAGCGGGATCTCGCAGTGCAGGTCGCCCCGGCGCCAGCGCCAGAGCAGGTCGAGCAGGCAGTGGTCCTCGCGTGAGACGAGCACGGCCACGCGCTTGGGCCGGCCCGCGTCGTCGACGCGCCAGTCCATCCCGAATCGCCCCGCGACATCGTCGGCGAAGGCCGCCGCGAAGCCCTCGTCGAGAGCCTCGATCGTGAAGGCCATGCGCATGAAGAACGCGCCGCCCTCGGGATCGGTGGAGTGCTGGTCCGAGGAGACGATGTTCGCCCCCCGCTGGGCGAGGAAGCCCGAGACGGCCGCGACGATGCCGTGGCGATCCGGGCACGAGATGAGCAGGCGCGCCTCCATGGCGCGGGAAATCTAGTGGTCCGGCGAGCGCGCCACCCGCGCGCTCGCGGCCGGCTCCACCACCGTCGCGTCCCCGGGCAGCGCGGCGTCGGGCGGGAGGAGCGCGAGCACCGAGCCGCCGAAGCCGCCGCCGACGATGCGCGCGCCGGCGGCGCCGGCCTCCTTCAGCCGTGCGACCGTGCGCTCCACAGCCTCGACCGAGACCTCGTAGTCGTCGCGCAGGCTCGCGTGCGAGGCGTCGAGCAGGGCGCCCAGCGCGGGGAGGTCGCCGTCGCGCAGGGCGGCGACGGCGGCGTCGACCCGCGCGTTCTCGGCCAGCACGTGGCGCACGCGCCGGTCCAGGGGCGCGGGCAGCGCGTCGGGGGCGTCGGGCGGGGCCTCGCGCAGCGAGGCGATCCCCAGCGCCTCGCATGCGGCACGGCATTCCGCGCGGCGCTCGTTGTAGCCGGAGCCCGCGTGGTCGTGCTCGTGGCCTGACGGCGCGACGGCCAGCCGCCACCCGCGCAGCTCGAGGGGCACGGCCTCGATCGACAGGTCGCAGCAGTCGAGGCGCAGCGCGTGGCCCTCGCGGCCGAACAGCGCCGCAAGCTGGTCGAGCAGCCCCGTCTGCGCGCCCACCCAGTCGTTCTCGACCCGCGAGCACAACCGGGCCAGCGCGCGGCGGTCGGGCTCGTCCTCGTCCGCGAGCGCCAGCAGCGCCAGCGCCAATGCGGTGGAGAGCGCCGCCGACGACGACAGCCCGCTGCCGCGCGGGACGTCGCCGGCGATCCGCAGGCGCGCTCCCTCGATCGGGTGACCGGCGTCGCGCAGCTCGCCGACCGTGCCGCGCACGAAGGCGCGCCAGCCGGCCGCGCCGCGGGGCGGCTGGGCGGCGACGAAGTCGTCGTCCTCGCCGAGGTCGGTCGCCTGCGCGAGCACGCGCCCACCGGCCAGCGGCTCGCCCTGCACGGTGACGCCGAGCGCGATGGCGAAGGGCAGGCAGAGCCCGTCGTTGTAGTCGGTGTGCTCGCCCAGCAGGTTGACCCAGCCGGGCCCGAAGGCGGTGACGGCCGTCACGCCAGGCCGGCGAGCGCGGCGGGAACCTCGCCCAGGCGCCTGACGCGCACGGCCCCGGGCGGCGGTTCGCGCTCGTCGTCGCCCGCCACCCAGACCGCGCCGCGCATCCCCGCGGCCAGCGCGCCGCGGACGTCCCAGTCGAGGTGGTCGCCCACCATGACGGTGTCCTCCGGCGCACAGGAGATGAGCTCGAGGGTGGCGGCGAAGGCACGCGGGTCGGGTTTGGCCACGCCCAGCTCGCCCGAGATGCCGATCGCGTCGAGCTGCGGCTCGAGGCCGAGGACCTCGATCTTGCGCCGCTGCATGGCCGACGGTCCGTTCGTCAGCAGCGCCGTGCGGACGCCGGCCTGGCTGAGCTCGCGCAACAGGTCCACCGCGTCCTCGACGAAGCGCGCGCGGTCGAGCTGCTCGTCGCGCAGGCGCAGGGCGCGCTCGTGCAGCGCCTCCGAGGGCTGGCCCCACGGCTCGCAGACGGCGTCGAGGTGGGCGCGGCGATAGGTCACGAGGTCCCACTCGCCGCGCAGCAGGCGCTCGTAGAGCTGGTCGCGCCCGTCGCGGAAGCGCGCGCGGAAGCTCTCCTCGTCGGCTTCGGGCAGCTCCTCGCGGACCGCGACGCACAGGGCTTCGAGCATCTCGGACTCGATGCCGGACGTGTCGAGCAGCGTGTCGTCGAGGTCGAAGAGAACCCCGCGGGGAAGCGCCACTCCAGTCCTACCGGTCGCCCGGCAGCTTCGCGGGATAGAGCGTGACCGGGACCGCGAGGTCGAGCGCCGTGCGCATGATGCGGTTCTGCTCGCCCGTGTGCGCCGCCGGGTAGCCCTCGCCCGGCGAGGCGCGCTCGGGCCGCCCGATGTACCCGAACTTCAGGTGCTCGGGGAGGACCTGCATGAGGCGCGGCGACATGTGTGCCCGGGCGCCCATGTTGCGCGGCTCCTCCTGGACCCAGACCACCTCGCGCAGGTTGGGGTAGCTCTCGACGAGCTCGAGGATCTGCCCCTCGGGGAAGGGGTAGAGCAGCTCGACGCGGCCGATGGCGACCTGCTCGTTGCCCTCGCGGCTCGGGTGGCCGACGAGGTCGTAGTAGATCTTGCCGGTGCAGAGGACCAGGCGCGTGACCTTGTCGGGATCCACGCGCGGCTCGCCCAGCACGGGGAAGAAGCGGGTCTCGGAGAGGTGCTCGACGCGGTTGGTGGCCTGCGGCAGGCGCAGCAGCGACTTCGGCGTCATGATGATGAGCGGGCGCTGCTTCGCGATCCGCGCCTGGCGGCGGATGAGGTGGAAGTACTGCGCCGGCGTGGTCAGGTTGGCCACGCGGATGTTGCCCTCGGCCGCGAGCTGCAGGAAGCGCTCCAGGCGGCCCGAGGAGTGCTCGGGGCCCGAGCCTTCGTAGCCGTGCGGCAGGAGCATGGTCAGGCGGGTCGTCTGCCCCCACTTGGCCAGGCCGCTGACGATGAACTGGTCGATGATGACCTGCGCGGAGTTGCCGAAGTCGCCGAACTGGGCCTCCCACAGGACGAGCGTCTCGGGTGCCTCGGCCGAGTAGCCGTACTCGAAGCCCAGGCAGGCGATCTCGCTCAGCGGCGAGTTGTGCAGCTCGAAGGGCGCGAGCGCGCCGGGCAGCGACTGGATGGGGCAGATCGTCTGGCCGGTCTTGGCGTCGTGCAGGACCATGTGGCGCTGCGAGAACGTCCCGCGCTCGGCGTCCTGGCCGGTGAGACGGATCGGCACGCCCTCGGTGAGCAGCGACGCGAAGGCCAGCGCCTCGGCGTGGGCCCAGTCGATGCCGCCATCGGCCCCCAGCGCCTGGCGGCGGCGCTCGAGCTGCTTGATGAGCTTGGGATGGACGGTGAAGCCCTCGGGGATGGTCAGCAGCTCCTCGTTGAGGACGTGCAGGCGCTCCGCCGACACCGCGGTCTGCACCTCCGGCGACGGCGAGCGGTCCAGCTGGTACTCGCCGGTGGCCTGGTCGACGGTCCCGGTGTCCTCGGCCGCCTTGATCTGCGACTTGAGCTCCTGGTGCAGGCGCGTGAGCTCGTCCCACACGTCCTGGCGCTGGCGCTCGACCTCCTCCTGCGTGATGACGCCGTCCTCCACGAGCTTCTCGGCCCACAGCTCGCTGACACGCTTCTTGGCCTTGATCTTGGCGTACATCTCGGGCTGGGTGTACGCGGGCTCGTCCGCCTCGTTGTGGCCGAAGCGGCGGTAGCCGATGAGGTCGATGACGACGTCGTGGCCGAACTCCTCGCGGAAGGCGAAGGCGAGGCGCACGGCGGCGACGCAGCCGGCGACGTCATCGGCGTTGACGTGGATGATCGGCGTGTCGTAGCCCTTGGCGATGTCCGAGGCCCAGCGCGTGGAGCGCGCGTCCTCGGGATCGGTGGTGAAGCCGACCTGGTTGTTCTGGACCAGGTGGATGGTGCCGCCGACCTTGTAGCCGTCCAGCGCCTGAAGGTTCAGCGACTCGGCCACCACGCCCTGGCCGGGCATGGCCGCGTCGCCGTGCAGGACGATCGGCACCGCCGCGTTGGTGTCGCGGCTGGCGCGCGGGCCCTGGCGCGTGGTCTGCGCGGCGCGGGTGGCGCCCACGACGACCGGGTGCACGTACTCCAGGTGCGACGGGTTGGACTCGAGGTTGACGAGGATCGCGTCGCCGTTGGGCAGCTGGTAGGTGCCCTGCGCGCCGTGGTGGTACTTGACGTCGCCGGTGCCGCCCTGCGGGATCGAGGTCACCGCTTCGAGCGTCGACGCGCCCTCGAACTCGGCGAAGATCGTTTCGTAGGGGCGGCCGAGGTTGTGGGCCAGCACGTTGAGGCGGCCGCGGTGGGCCATGCCGACGACCACTTCGCGCGCGCCGTGCGCGGCCGCGAGCTGGATCGTCTCGTCGAGCATCGGGACGGTCATGTCCAGGCCCTCGATCGAGAACTGCTTCTGGCCCAGGTAGGCCTTGTGCATGAAGCGCTCGAGGGCGTCGACCTCGACGAGGCGCTGCAGCAGCGCCTTCTGCTCGTCCGGGCCCAGCGGCTTGCGGAACGCGCTGGACTCGATCTTCTCGCGCAGCCACATGCGCTGGCGGTGGCTGGCGATGTGCTCGATCTCGTAGGCGATCGTCCCGCAGTAGGTCTCGTGCAGGTGCGGGAGCGCCTCGGCCAGCGTGGCGCCCGGCACGTACATGCGCAGGATCTTGGCCGGGATCCTGGCCATGATCTCGGGCGTCAGGCCCACGGTCGACGGCTCGAGCGCCGGGTCGCCTTCGGGCTCGGTGCCCAGCGGGTCCAGGCGCGCGGCGAGGTGGCCGTGCGTGCGGTGGGCCTTGAGCAGCGAAGTGGCGGCCTGGACCGCCTGGAGCATCTGCTCGTCGGCGGCTGCGGGTGCCGGCGCGGCCACGGGCGCCTCGGCCGCGGCGAGGGCGGCCACCGGCTCCGGTGGCGCGGGCGGCGGGCCCAGCTCGGCGCCGAGCGAGGCGAAGACGCCGTCGTAGAAGCCGTTCTCGCCCTGCAGATAGGCCTCGACCACCTGCAGGAAGCGCCCCGACTCCGCGCCCTGGATGATGCGGTGGTCGTAGGTCGAGGTCATGGTCATGACCTTCTCGGCGCCGATCGTCGCGCCGACGTTCTGCAGGCCCGGCGGGTAGGCGATCGAGCCGGTCGCCACGATCGTGCCCTGGCCGGTCATGAGCCGCGGGACCGAGGCGATCGTGCCGATGCCGCCCGGGTTGGTGAGCGACACGTTGGCGCCGGTGAGGTCGTCGGCGGTCAGCGTGTTGGTGCGCGCCTTCTCGATCAGGGTGTCGAAGGCGGCCTTGAAGTCGGCGAAGTTCTTGCGGCCCGCGTCGCGGATGACCGGGACCATGAGCGTGCGGCTGCCGTCCTTCTTCTCGACGTCGACGGCGATGCCGAGATTGACCTGCCCGTCGTCGACGCGATACGTCTTGCCGTCGTCGGCGTCGAAGTGGTGGGCCATGACGGGGAGGTCGTGCTCGGCGGCCTGGGCGATGGCGTACGCGATGAGATGCGTGAAGGAGACCTTCTGCCCGGCGTCCTTGAGCTGCCTGCGCCGGGCGTCCATCGTGGTGACGGCGATGGTGCGGAACGAGGTGGCCGTCGGGATCGAGCGGCTCTCGTCCATGTAACGGGCGAGCATCGCCGCGCCGCCCTTGAGGGGCGTCACCGACCCACGGCCCTCGACCGTGGGCGCCCGGCCGGCGGCCGCGTCCCCGTTCTTGGCGTCCAGGACGTCGGCCTTGGTGATGCGCCCGCCGGGACCGGTGCCGGTGACCGCCCCGAGGTCGATGCCCTCGGCGGCAGCGACGCGCGCGGCGACCGGCGAGACCTTGGCGTCGTCGGGCAGCGGGGCGGTGGCGGCGTCACCCGGTGGCGCGGTGGCCGCCGCCGAGGCGCCGTTGCCGGACGGCGGCGCGGGTCGTGTGGCGCCGTCCGCCACCTCCATGCGCGCGATGACCTGACCGACGGTCACCGTGTCGCCCTCGGCGGCGAGGATCTCGGTGATCGTGCCGGCCGCCGGAGCGGGCAGCTCCATGTCGACCTTGTCGGTGGAGAGCTCGACGACGGTCTGCCCGTCCTCGACGGCGTCGCCCACCTTGACCGCCCACTCCAGGATGGTGCCCTCGGTCACCGACTCGCCGCCCGTGGGGGTGACGATGTCGACGACCTCGCCGCCGGCAGGCGGGGCGGCGGGGTCGGCGGGCGGGGCGGGCTCGGCGGCGGCGGGCTCGGCGGTGGCGGCCTCGGCGGCCTCGGCGGCGGCCTCGGCCCCGGCCGGCGGAGCGCCGTTCTCGGTCACGATCTCGGCCAGCACCGACCCCACGCCGACCGTCTCGCCTTCCGCGGCGTGGATCTTGGCCACCGTCCCCGTGGCCGGCGAAGGCACGTCGGCGTCGACCTTGTCTGTCGAGATCTCGACGAGGGGCTCGTCGGCGTCGACTCGCTCCCCCTCCTGCTTGTGCCACTCCAGGACGGTGCCCTCGGTCACCGACTCGCCCATCTGCGGGAGGGTCACCTGCACTGTGGTGTTGACCGCCATCTCTCTGAAACCAGACTGTACCGCGCGTGCCGGGTCCAAGTCCGTGGCCTAATACGCCCTAATGGACCTTCCCGGACGGAGGACCGGTCATGCTGTGGCGATGCCTTCGCGTCTGCTCCTGGCCCTCCTCTTTCCGCTCGCGCTGACCGCCTGCGGCGCCGGCGGCGATCCAGCGCCCGTGGCGCCGGAGCGGACCGCGGCGGCGACCAGCGTCACGACCGTCGCCTCGGGGCTCGAGGTTCCGTGGGGCGTCGCCCTCCTGCCCGACGGCAGCGCGCTCGTGAGCGAGCGTCCCACCGGCCGCATCGTGCGCGTCCCGCGCAACGGTGGCCGCGCGCAGACGGTCATGCGGGTACCGGGCGTCGTCGCCGACGGCGAGGGTGGACTCCTCGGCCTGGCCATCTCGCCGCACTACATCGCCGACAAGCTCGTCTACGCCTACCTCACGACCGCGAGCGACAATCGCATCGTCCGCTTCCGGCTCGGCGGTCGCGTGCGCCCGATCCTCACCGGGCTGCAGAAGGCGTCGATCCACGACGGTGGCCGTATCGCCTTCGGGCCCGACGGCATGCTCTACGCCGGCGTCGGCGACGCGGGCAACCCCGCCAACGCCCAGAACCGCTCGAGCCGCAACGGCAAGATCCTGCGTATCGCCCCCAACGGCTCGATTCCGCGCGGCAACCCGTTCCCTGGCTCGCCGGTGTGGTCGCTGGGCCACCGCAACGTTCAGGGCCTGGCCTGGGACGGCGCCAAGCGGCTGTGGGCCACCGAGTTCGGCCAGAACACCTGGGATGAGGTCAACCTCATCCGCAAGGGACGCAACTACGGCTGGCCGGTCGTCGAGGGCAAGGGCGGCACCCAGGGCGGACGCTTCACCAATCCGCTCGTCACGTGGCGCACCGATCAGGCGTCGCCCAGCGGGGTGGCCGTCTTCGGCTCGAACCTCTTCGTCGGCGCGCTGCGCGGCGAGCGTCTGTGGCGGATCCCCATTCGCGGCACGTCGCTCGGCCGGCCGCAGTCGCTCCTGCGCGGGCGCTTCGGGCGCCTGCGCACGGTGGTCGCCGTGCGCGGCAGCCTGTGGGTGACGACCTCCAATCGCGACGGCCGCGGCTCGCCCCGCTCGGGCGACGATCGGATCCTCCGCGTCAGGCCGTAGCGCCGGTCCGGGCGCGCCGGCGCTCCTCGCGCACGAACTCGTAGGAGCCGACGAAGGGCCCGACGGCGCCGATGACGGCGACCGCGACGCCCAACCGCAGCGGGATCACGCGCGCGCGCACGGCGGCCAGCGTCAACACGCACATCGCGATCCAGCCCAGACCGTGGGCCATGCCGAAGACGAACTCGAGCGGGTGCAGGCCGGGCACGATCCACACCACGAGCAGCGTCAGGTAGACCGCCGAGTGGGTGAACGACAGGCGCTTGAGGGTGGCGAACGAGAGGCTCACGCCAGCATGCCCGCCATCCGTCGCAGCGTCTCATCGGCCTCGGCCGGCCATTCGGCGATCGCCGCCGGCCACCAGGCGAACGCGTCGTGCTCGTCGTCGGGCGTGACGTTCGCGCCGTCTGGCAGCCAGGCCTGGCCGACGAACATGACCAGGCGATGGGGGAGGCGCACGAGCGCCTCGCCCCGCACCCGGTCGGGGACGACCGACCACTCCTCGCGCAGCTCGCGCGTCAGCGTGTCGATCGGGCTCTCGCCCACGTCGACCGCGCCCCCGGCGCCCAGGGCCCAGCGTCCCGGCCACGACGACAGCCATGGCGCGCGCCGCCCGGCCAGCCAGCGCCCGTCGGCCGAGCGCGTGACGCACAGGGCCGCGACCGAGAGCGAGGCGTCGCCCTCGACGAGGCGCAGTGCCCAGCGCACGGGCTGGAGGTGGAGGCGCAGGCGGCCATCCTGCTCGTCGTGCGCGACGAGGCGGGCGGCGAGCCCGTCGTGGCTGGGCGAGCCGCGGTCGCGCAGCGCGGCGATGGCCGCGTCGGCGGCCTCCCTGCGCGCCGGCGGAGGCTCGTAGTGGGCCTCGCTCCAGTGGACCTCGACCTCGTCGGGGCGCCACGGGCCGCGGGCCAGGAGGGCGGGCTCGTCATGCATGGCCGTCGCGACTGAGAGTACGGCCCGCGGCCGCTACCGTTCTCGCATGAGCGCCGAGGGCAAGAACTTCGAGGCGATCACCAAGGCCAAGGCGGACCACAACGCCAAGTGCCCGTTCCCGCCGCACACGGTGCGCATGAACCCGTTCGAGATCGAGCGCATGCAGTGGGAGGAGGGCGACGTCATCGCCGGCCTCGTGCTCGAAGGCGACCCCAAGGTCGGGACCGGCGCGTTCCGCCTGATCTGCGACGGCATGGAGCCGCCGGAGCTCGAGATCGAGGAGGTCGAGGCGATCAGCGACCCCACCGAGCCGCTCGAGGTCCCCGTCGGCCCCGGACGCCCCGGCGAGCCGATGGCCGGGTAGCGCGCGACCTGAGGCGCCCCGAAGCCCCGACGAGCCGGCCGCATGAGGGAGACGGCCGGCTCGCGGGATCGGGAACGCGGCACCGAACGCGGCGGTGGCGGCGAACTTGTGCCTAGGTGTTGGCGCCCAACGGTGGTCGAGCGCTAGACCGCGAGCTGGCGGTCGAAGGCGCGGGCGAAGAGGTCGGTCTCGCGGCCCGCGGCCCAGCGGGGGACGCGGTCGTCGCCCTCGGAGACGAGCTCGAGCTGGACGGTGCCGTCGCTGACGGCGACGTGGGCGTCGCGCACGAGCTGGTCGCGCGAGCGCTCGAGGTCCTCGGCCAGGCGCAGCAGCGTGGCCATGCGGTCGAGGCGCTCGGCGTCGCCGTCGGCGGCCAGGCTCGCGAACGGCCCGAGCGAGGGCGTGCCCTTGCGGTGGTAGCGCACCGCCTGGCCGATGAGCGCCACCTCGCGCGGCTCGAAGCCGGGCAGCCCGGCGTTGAGGATGAGGTAGCGCGAGTGCTTGTGGTGGTCGTCGTAGTCGACGGTCATGCCGATGTCGTGCAGCAGGCACGCCGCCCACAGCAGCTCGCGCTCGAGCGCGTCGCCCTCGTGCAGGCCGGCCTCGGCGAGCTCGTCGAACAGGCCCAGCGCGAGGTGCACGACGTGCGCGGTGTGCGGGTTGCTCTCGGGGTCCATCCCGTACTGGGCCGCCATGTTGACCACGCTCGCGCGCCGCACGTCGTCGAAGAGCGGCGGATCGCCGTCGAGGGAACGCTCGAAGAAGACGCCCTCGCGCAGGCCCGCCTCGGTGATCTCGAGACCTGCGAAGCCGCCCGCCTCCATCACCGACTGGACCACGACTGCGCCGGCCAGGATGAGGTCGCCGCGCGAGGGCTTGATGCCGGGCACCTTGGCGCGCTCCGCCGGCGTGAGGGAGGCCAGGTCCTCGACGAGGCGGTCGAGCTCGTCGCGGGTGAGGACGTAGCCCTGGACGCCGAACTCTGGGACGCCGAGGTCGCGCTGCGCGGCGGCGCCCAGGTTGCGGACGGTGCCGCCGATGCCGACCAGCCGGTCGCCGCTGTTGGCCACCCACGGCGCACGCTCGAGCTTGCGCGCGACATGGCCCCGCAGCTCGCGCAGCTGCTTGGGCTTGGCCGGCCCGTCGCCGGGCAGGAAGCGCTCGCTCATGCGCACCGCGCCGAGCGTCCAGGAGTCCACCTCGCGCGCGTGGCGGCCGACCACGTGGACGAGCTGCATCGAGCCGCCGCCGAGGTCGAGCATGACGCCGTCGGCCAACGTCGAGGAGTTCACGGCCGCCAGGTAGCCGTAGCGCGCCTCCTCCTCGCGGCTGAGGACGCGCACGCGCAGCCCGCTGACCGCCTGCGCGCGCTCGAGGAACTGCTCGGAGTTCGAGGCGTCGCGGATGGCCGAGGTCGCCACCGCGTCGATCTCGTCCGGGCCGAGCCCGCTGGCGGCGCAGAAGTGCGCGAACACCTCCATCGTGGCCTGCGCGCGCGCCATGCCCCGCTCGCCCAGCTCCCCCGTGGCGGCCAGGCCCTCGCCGATGCGCACCGCCTCGTAGATCTCGTCGGTGCGCTTCCACCAGCCGTCAGCGGCGGTGAAGACGACGAGGCGGAACGAGTTGGAGCCCAGGTCGACGACGGCAAGGCGCTGCGCCATGCACGCAGCCTAGTGTCGCGACAGGAGGGCGCTCCGACGGCGAGCCGCCCGAAGACGGCTCGCCGCATGAGCGGACGACGCTACAGGCGCACGACGACGCCGAAGCGCAGGACCTTCGTCGCCCTGTTGCTGCCCACGACGACGATCCTCAGGGTCAGCGTGACGCGCTTGAGCCCCTGGCGCTGGAAGCTGCGCCGCGCCTTGCGGGTCAGCGAGACCTTGACGACATGCGTGCCGGCCCTGTGCGTGACCCGCAGGGACCCCACGACGCGGTTGCCCTTCAGCAGCTGTGCCTTGATGAGCGACTTGCGGGTGATGCGGATCGTCGCCTTGGCGAACCGCAGCCCCGGCGTGACCTTCAGCAGGGCCGGTGCCAGCGAGCCAGGGGCGCCGCCGGGCAGCGTGGGCGACACGCCCGACGAGGCGCCCTGCCCGCTGCCGCCGCCGCTGCTCGTGCCCGAGCCCGAGATCCGCTGGTTGGTGAAGGCGCAGTACTGGTCCTCGTCCTGGCGGTGGTCGATGTTCACCTGGCCGTTGGCCACGTCGATCGTGAACTCGCCGGGCCGTGACGGCTGGGCCACGCCGGTGGTCGGGTCCACGCGCTGGCAGGCGATGGCCGCGACCTTCCAGCCGGCCGGGGGCAGCGCCTTCCACGCGTACGTGCCGGGAGGTGGACCGAAGCTCCTGCGCTCGGTCGGCAGGAGGTTGAACGGGTCGGGGACGCCGCCTCCCGCCGGGTTCCCGTCGCCCTTGAGGAGCCGGTACGACATCACCGTGTCGTCGCCCGCCGGGTCGTTGTAGCTCTGGATCTCCAGGGTCGCCCAGGCCTGCGAGGCCGTGGCCCCCATGAAGGCGAGGACGAGGAGCGCCACGAGCGCGACTTTCGGTCGCCGATCGTGGCCGAGATCAACCGAGGACGTTGAATCGAACATGAGCCGCCGTGCTGCCTTTCGGTTCGTTGGACGCGCGAGCATGCCACGTCTTGCCCGCTGAATGGCGCCAGATCACGGACGAACGGCGCCGAAGACTGAACCAACGGATAGGCAGCGAGTTGCGGCGTCGGTGCGCCGGCGCCCTACCCGCGTTCGATGAGCTCGACCCTGTAGCCGTCGGGATCGCGCACGAAGCAGATGCGCGACCCACCCGCGCGGACGGTGTAGGGCGGCTTCTCGGGCTCGATGCCGTGCTCGGCCAGGCGGGCGAGCGTGGCGTCGAGGTCGTCGGCGCTGATGGCGATGTGGTTGTAGCCGGTGCCCAGCTCGTAGGAGTCGACCCCGTGGTTGTAGGTCAGCTCCAGCCGAGCGCCGTCGCCGGGGAAGCCCATGAAGACGTTGATCGCCTCGTCGCGGATGGGCATGCGCCGGATCTCCTGGAAGCCCAGCGCCTCGTAGAAGGCCACGGAGCGGTCGATGTCGCCGATCCGGTAGCAGGTGTGGATGAGCTCGGGCATGGGTTTGGCAGAGTACCCCTATGGTCATCGAGCGCTCCATGCACCCGGACTACCTCTCCAACACCTACCTCGTGGGGCAGGAGGGCGGCCCGGCCTTCTTCGTCGACGCGGGGGGTCCCGTGGGCCCGCTGGTGGTGGTCGCGGAGCGCCACGAGATGGCGCCGACGCACATCCTGCTCACCCATCGCCACCAGGACCATGTCGCCGAGCTCGAGCAGCTCACCCGGCGCTGGCCGGGGATCGAGGTGCTCGCCCACCCCGACGAGCGCGTCGAGGGCGTGACCGGCGAGATGCATCCTGAGCAGACGGTGGAGGTGGGCGACCTCGCGGTGCGCACGCTCCACACGCCCGGTCACACGAGCGGCATGCTCTCGCTGCTCGTCGAGGGCAACGTCTTCACCGGCGACACGCTGTTCAAGAGCTCCGTCGGAGGCGTGCGCGCCCCCGGGCACACCACCTACGCCGACCTCAAGCGCTCGATCATGGACGTCCTGCTGGCCCTGCCGCCCGATACCGTGATCCGCCCCGGCCACACCGAGCCCACGACGGTCGCCGACGAGTGGGAGCGCAACGCCTTCGTCCGCGTCTGGCGCGGCGTCGATCCCGAGGGCTCGGAGCCGTGCACGGCCATGGGCGAGCCCGCGACGCTGGTGCTGTGGGGCGACGACTACGACGGCGGCCACAAGGCGTGGGTCCGCTGGCCCGACGGCTCCGACGACATCGTCGGCGGCTCGCAGGTCGTGCGGGGCTGAGAGGGTGCCCAAGGACCCCATCCCGACATCGCGCCTGCGCCGGTCGGCCGCCGTCGGGCGCCTCGCCGCCGGGCAGGCGGTGCGCCAGGCCGGGACCCGCGCGGTCAACCTGACGCGCTCGGAGGACGCGGCCCAGCGCGCGCTGGCCAAGCGCCAGCTCGAGACCGCCGAGCAGATCGTGGCGGCGCTGGGAACGATGAAGGGCGCCGCCATGAAGCTTGGCCAGGTGATGTCGTTCCTCGACGTCGGCCTGGTCCCCGAGGAGTACCGCGAGCAGTTCCAGGCCAAGCTCGCCGAGCTGCGCGACGCGGCGCCGAAGGTGTCGTTCAAGGACATGAAGAAGGTCCTCGAGCAGGAGTACGAGGACCCGCTCGAGGAGGTCTTCGAGACCTTCGATCCGGTGCCGATCGCCGCCGCGTCGATCGGTCAGGTCTACAAGGCGCGGCTCGACGACGCCGACGTGGCGGTCAAGGTCCAGTACCCCGGGGTCAACGTCGCCGTGCGGGCCGACATGCAGAACCTCGGGATGATCCTGCGGCTCATGAAGTCCGTCGCTCCGGGCCTCGACGCCAAGGCGATGGGGACCGAGATCCGCTCGCGCATCGAGGAGGAGCTCGACTACGAGCTGGAGGCCCAGAACCAGCGGCGTCTGGCGCGGATCTTCCGCGGGCACCCGTTCATCGTCATCCCCGACGTCGTCACGCGGCTCAGCCACGAGCGCGTCATCGTCAGCGAGTACGTGTCGGGCCGCGGCTTCGAGGAGATGAAGCAGCTTCCGCAGGACGAGCGCAACCGCATCGGCGAGATCATCTTCCGCTTCTACTTCGGGTGCATGTACCGCCACCACCAGTTCAGCGGCGACCCGCACCCGGGCAACTGCCTGCTCCTCGACGACGGCCGGATGGCCTTCCTCGACTTCGGGCTGTTCAAGCGCATCCCGGCCGAGGCGGCGGACTTCGAGCTGCAATCCCAGCGCCTGGGCATCGAGCGTCGCGCGGCCGAGCTCATCGACCAGCTGCACCGCGGCGGCTGGATGGGCGACCCCAGCTCCTACGACGAGGCCGGCATCCTCGACCAGTTCGACGACTTCACGTGGTGGTACACGCGCGACGAGGAGATCGAGCTCACGCCCGAGATCGCCACCGAGGTGATGATCCAGATGAGCGATCCGCGCTCGCGCTACTTCGGCAAGATGCGCCACGAGACCCTGCCGCCCGACCACCTCTTCGGCCGCCGCCTGGAGATGCTCACCCTGGCCGTGCTCGGCCAGCTGCACGCGACGGCCAACTGGCATCGCATCGCGCGCGAGTGGATCTACGGCGACGCGCCGGTGACCGAGCTCGGCCGGGCCGAGGGCGACTTCTACGCGCGCCGGCCGCCGCTGGCGGCGTGAGCTGATCAGAGCTGCTGGACCTGGAACATGCTGGTGGTGCCCGGCTTGCCGCTGGGCAGGCCGGCGGTGACGCCGACGCGCTGGCCGGGCTTGCACCAGCCCAGCTCGACGACGCGGCGAGCGGCGTCGGCGATGAGCGCCTCCGTCACCTCGTGCCGGCGCATCGACGCGGCGCGCACGCCCCACATCAGCCCGCAGCGGCGCACCGTCTCGCGCCCCGGCGAGAGCGCGTAGATCGGGACGTCCGGCCGGTGGGCCGAAACGAGCCGCGCCGAGCGCCCGCTCAGCGTGGGGATGACGAGCGCGTCGAGCTTGAGCTCGCGGGCCGCGACGCAGGCCGAGTGCGCGACGGTGTAGGCGGGGTCGCGCTCGTCGCGGTGCACGCGGCTCTCCATCCAGCGGGCGTAGGGCGCCTCGCGCTCGGTCGTCGTCGCGATCGC